>NZ_BAAILO010000145.1:6271-30320 GCF_054589115.1 Cupriavidus sp. 8B
CGCCAGGCCTTGATTCTGCGCTGTATACAGCAAACTCAGTGACAACAGGATGTTGCCTGAAATGAGCTGCTGATCTCTTGTTAGCTTCTGGTTTTCCTGCGTTTTATCGACGTTTACCCTAGGTTTTCAGCTTTCACGTTGCCTCGTCTTTTTCTTATGGATACACTCTGTATTCAAGAGCGGCCATCTTGCATCACAGGACACGCTCGCCCCCATAAGTAGAAGTAGAGGCAACGCATCATGCATACCGACAACGACAACCTCAGCGACAGCAAAGCCGGCGCCAGCGCCTCCCAGGCGGTCCGGGCCCTGCTCGGATTGCGGGAGCTGATCCTCGGCGGCGACCTCGCGCCGGGCGCCCGCATCTCCGAACTGTGGGTGGTTGAGCGCCTCGGCGTCTCCCGCACCCCGATCCGGGCCGCGTTGATCCGCTTGCAGGAAGAAGGCCTGGTCGAGCCCATCCCGTCCGGCGGCTTTGCGGTCCGTTCCTTCGCCGAAAGTGAGATCAGCGATGCGATCGAGCTGCGGGGCACGATGGAAGGCATGGCGGCACGGCTTGCCGCGGAGCGCGGCGTCGGCCAGACCATCCTGAGCGGCTTGCGCGACTGCATCACGCAAATCGACACGGCACTCACCGGCGAGCTGACCGCGGTCAAATTCTCCGCATACGTCGATCTCAACGCGCGCTTCCACCAGTTGCTGGCCGAAGCGGCCGGCAGCCCCCTGGTTGCACGGCAGATCGAGAAAGTGATGAACATCCCGTTTGCCTCCGCGAGCGCCTTCGTGATGGTCCAGTCCATCGATGAAAGCGCGCGCGAAATGCTGCTGCTCGCGCAGGCGCAGCACCGCTCGGTGGTCGAGGCGATCGAGCTGCGCGAGGGCGCCCGCGCCGAAGCGCTGATGCGCGAACACAGCCGCATCGCCAACCGTAACCTCAAGATCGCCATGCAGAACCAGCAGGCGATGTCGCAGGTGCTCGGCGGCAGCCTGATTCGCCGCGCAGGCCGCCCGGCCTGACCTAATCCACTTTCGTAAGTCACTGAACCTTGGCGCGCTTGGGCGCCAGGGAGGGGATCGCTATGTTTCTGAAAAACACTTGGTACGTGGCCTGCACGCCGGACGAACTCGCGGGAAAGCCGCTTGGCCGCACGATCTGCAATGAAAAAATGGTGCTGTTCCGGGGCGAGGACGGCAACGTCGCCGCGCTGGAGGACTTTTGCCCGCACCGTGGCGCGCCGCTTTCGCTGGGCTTTGTCCGCGACGGGCAACTGGTCTGCGGCTACCACGGCATGACCATGGGACGCGACGGCAAATGCGCCAGGATGGCCGGGCAGCGCGTCGGCGGGTTTCCTTCGATCCGCAGCTATCCGGCCGTCGAGCGTTACGGTTTTGTCTGGGTCTGGCCGGGCGACGCCGCGCTGGCCGACGCGGCGGCGATCCCGCACCTGGAGTGGGCGGTGAGCGCGGACTGGGCGCACGGCGGCGGGCTGTATCACATCCATTGCGACTACCGGCTGATGATCGACAACCTCATGGACCTGACCCATGAGACGTACGTCCATGCCTCCAGCATCGGGCAGGCCGAGATCGAAGAGTCGGCACCCGCCACCAAGGTGGAGGGCGACATGGTCGTGACCGGCCGGCATATGGAGGGCATCATGCCGCCGCCGTTCTGGGCCGCGGCGTTGCGCGGCAATGGCCTTGCGGACGATGTGCCTTGCGACCGCTGGCAGATCTGCCGCTTCACGCCACCAAGCCACGTCATGATCGAGGTGGGCGTGGCGCACGCGGGCACGGGCGGCTATCACGCCGAGCCGCAGCACAAGGCGTCGAGCATCGTGGTGGACTTCATCACGCCGGAAACCGAGACCTCGATCTGGTACTTCTGGGGCATGGCACGCAACTTCAAGGCAGACGACGCGCAGCTGACCGAAACCATCCGCGAAGGGCAGGGCAAGATCTTCGCCGAAGACCTGGAAATGCTGGAGGCGCAGCAGCGCAATATCCTGGCCAATCCCGAGCGCAAGCTGCTCAAGCTGAATATCGATGCTGGCGGCGTCCAGGCGCGCCGGATTCTCGATCGCCTGCTGCAGCAAGAGCGGGCCGGGCAGGCCGGGCAGGGGGAGGGCGCGTGATGCAGGTCAGGATCGCAAGCAAGGCCGACGCGGCGTCGGGCATCGCCGTGTTCGAACTGGTCGCGCCGCACGGCGGCACCCTGCCGGCATTCACCGCGGGCGCGCATATCGACGTACGGATCGGGCAGGGACTGGTGCGCCAGTACTCCCTGTGCAATGACCCCGCCGAGACCCATCGCTACCAGATCGGCGTGCTGCGCGACCCTGCCTCCCGGGGCGGGTCGGAGGCCATGCACGCGTTGGCAGTGGGCGCCACGCTGGAAGTCAGCGAGCCGAAGAACCACTTTCCGCTGGCTGCCGGCGCCGCGCATTCGATCCTGCTCGCCGGTGGCATCGGTGTCACGCCCATCCTCGCCATGGCGCAGCGCCTGGCGCAGACCGGCGCGTCGTTCGAGCTGCACTACTGCACCCGCACGGAGGCGCACACGGCGTTCCGCGAGCGGCTTGCGCACGACGATCTGCGGGACCGCACGCATTTCTATTTCGACGAGCCGCAGGGCCATCGTGCCGACCTGCCGCGCTTGCTCGCCGCCCCCGGTGCGCAGACGCATCTCTATGTGTGCGGCCCCGCCGGCTTCATGGACGCGGTGTTGCGCCAGGCGAAGGAGGCCGGCTGGCCGGAAGCCAATCTCCACCGGGAGTATTTTGCCGCGCCGGAGGTGCCGGGCGCCGTCGCCGGGGCATTCCAGGTGAAGGTCCAGAGCAGCGGGCTGGTGATCGATGTCGAGCCGGACCAGACGGTGGTGCAGGCGCTGTCGGCCAATGGCGTGGAGATCCAGACATCCTGCGAGCAGGGCGTGTGCGGAACCTGCCTGACGCGCGTGCTGGCGGGCGAGCCGGACCACCGCGACGCCTATCTGACCGACGAGGAACGCGCCGCCAACGATCAGTTCCTGCCGTGCTGCTCGCGCGCACGGACGGGTTTGCTGGTGCTGGATTTGTAGTTGCCGGTGGTCGTCGGTGGTCCGTCGGTAGTTGCCGGTGGTTGCCGTCAATCCCGCTGCCGTTCCGATCAATCGGACTAGTCAGATCGATCGGATCGACGAGGTGAATCAAAATAAATACATGGAGGTAGACAATGAAGCTCGACATCAGGGAAACCATCAACCAGGGCGAGATGAGCCGGTTCCAGATCATGGCGGTAGCGATCTGCATCGTGCTCAATATGCTCGACGGCTTTGACGTACTGGCGATGGCGTTCACCGCCTCGCATATCTCAAGCGACTGGCACCTGAGCGGCAAGGAGATTGGCGTCCTGCTCAGTGCCGGGCTGTTCGGCATGGCGGCGGGATCGCTGTTCCTGGCGCCCTGGGCCGACCGGCTCGGGCGCCGCCCCGTCATCCTGCTCTGCCTGGCGACGATCTCGGCGGGCATGCTTTGTTCCGCGTTCGCGCAGAGCGTGACCCAGCTGGCGGCCATGCGGGCGCTCACCGGGCTGGGCATCGGCGGCATGCTGGCCAGCATCAACGTCATTACCGGCGAATACGCCTCCGACAAGTGGCGCAGCACCGCGATCGTGCTGCAGGCCACCGGTTATCCGGTGGGCGCGACGATCGGCGGCGCCATCGCCGGCGTGCTGCTGCTGCACTACGGCTGGCGCAGCGTCTTCGTCTTTGGCGGGCTGGTCACGCTGGCCATGATCCCGGTCGTGCTGGCGCGCTTGCCTGAATCGCTGGACTTCCTGATTGCCAGGCGCCCGGCCGGTGCGGTCGACAAGCTCAACAAGCTTCTCGCCGGCATGGGGCGCGAGCGCATTACCGAAATGCCGGCGCGCGCCGCCGCGCAGGCGCCGGCCCAGGGCGGGGTTCGCAGCTTGTTTGGCGGTCGCCTCGCCATGCAGACGCTGATGATCTGGACTTCGTTCTTCCTGGTGATGTTCAGCTTCTACTTTGTCCTGAGCTGGACGCCGAAGCTGCTGGTGGCGGCCGGCATGTCGGCGCAGCAGGGGATTACCGGCGGCGTGCTGCTTAACGTCGGCGGCATCGTGGGCGGCACGTTGTTTGGCTTTCTCGCCGCGCGCATCGGGCTCAAGCCGCTGCTGTGGAGCTGCTTTGTCCTGACCGCCTTGTTGCTGGTGGCATTCGGCATGTACGCCAATACCTTGTCGGTGGCGTTCGTGCTGGCCCTGTTCATCGGTGGCGGCATCTTCGGCTGCATGGTCGGCTTGTACGCCTACGCGCCCATTCTCTATCCGGCGCAAAACCGCACCACGGGCATGGGCTGGTCGATCGGCATGGGCCGCTTCGGCGCGGTGCTGGCCCCGCTGGTCGCCGGCGCGCTGGTCGACGCGGGCTGGCCTACCTCAAACCTGTACTACGTCTTCGCGCTGCCGCTGCTGGTAGCCATCGCCAGCGTCGGCCTGCTTGGCCGGTCCCCGGCGGCCGACGGACAAGCGGTACGTATCGCCGCGCACTGAGCCGTACTGAGCGGTACCACATAGAACACGCAATAGCGTGCCGACATTGGGCGGCAGGCCCCTGGCTTGCCTCGAATTTGATAATAAACGGGAGGATGACAATGAAACTTGGACACGCGGTCGCAGCCATCGCGGCAGCGATCCCGGTGGTTGCCGCGGCGCAGAACGTGACGGCTTATGGAGTGGTGGATACGGGCGTGGAGTACATCTCCCATATCGGCGCGGCAAAGGACAATGTCTTTCGCATGCCGAACCTGACCGGCACGGTGCCGTCTCGCTGGGGCTTGCGCGGCACCGAGGACCTGGGCGGCGGCATGAAGGCGATCTTCTGGCTGGAGTCCGGGTTCGGGCCCGATAGCGGCGCCAACAACCAGGGTGGACGCCTGTTCGGCCGCCAGGCGCTGGTGGGGCTCTCGGGGAACTGGGGGCAGGTCGCGCTGGGACGGCAGTACACCATGCTGTTCTGGGCCATGGCCGATCCCGACATCCTGGGGCCGAACGCCTTCGGCTCGGGCTCGCTGGATAGCTACCTGCCCAATACACGCACGGACAATGCAATCTCGTACAAGGGCACCTTCGGCGGCCTGACCGCCGGCGCCACCTACAGTTTCGGCCGCGATACGGTCAACGCGGGGCCGAGCCCTTCGGGCACCAACTGCGCCGGGGAGAATCCGGCGGACCAGCGCGCCTGCCGGGAGTGGTCCGCGATGCTCAAGTACGACACTGCGACCTGGAGCGTGGCGGCCGCCTACGATTCGCTGCGCGGCGGCCCGGGTGCCTTCGCCGGGCTGAACCGCAGCAGCCTGACGGATGACCGCCTGTCCATCAACGGCTATGTGCTGGTCAACCGGGACACCAAGATCGGCCTGGGCTGGCTGCGCCGGGACAACAGGGCCAACCCCGCACCCGTGAGCGATATGTTCTACGGTGGCGTGGCCTACCAGGTGACGCCGGCCTTCAGCGTCGACGGCGAGGTGTTCAACCTGCGCTATCACAACAGCGCGGACAAGGCATGGCTGTTCGCGGCGCGCGGCGTCTATGCCTTCACCAAGCGCACGTCCGTCTATGGCACCGCCGGCTTCATCAACAACGGCGGCAACCTGGCGCTGTCCGTCAGCAATGCGGGAACGGGCACCAATCCCGCACCCGGCGGTAGCCAGCTTGGTGCCATGGTTGGGATGAAACACGTGTTCTGACCGCGCATGCATGGCTGTGCTTGCGCAGCCCTGTCGCCTCGGGCGGGCCAGCTGGCAACCCTTGCTTCTTCGCAAGGGAATGCACGGCGCTCAGGCCACCTGCCGCGTGGCGCCAAACGCGCGAGGATGCGCCGGCCGCGCCAGTCCCAGGTGCTCACGCAAGGTGTTGCCCTCGTAGCGCTCGCGAAACAGCCCGCGCCGGCGCAGCTCCGGCAGCACCAGCTCGATAAAGTCGTCGAGCCCGCCCGGCAGCCATGGCGGCATGATGTTGAAGCCGTCGGCAGCACCGCCTTCGAACCACGCCTGCAACTGATCGGCAACGCTCTCGGCCGTGCCATGGATGGACCAGTGCCCGCGCGCGGTGGCCACGCGCAGATAGAGCTGGAGGATGGTCAGTCCCTCGCGCCGGG
Source organism: Cupriavidus sp. 8B (assembly GCF_054589115.1). Lineage (NCBI taxonomy): Bacteria > Pseudomonadati > Pseudomonadota > Betaproteobacteria > Burkholderiales > Burkholderiaceae > Cupriavidus > Cupriavidus sp. 8B. Next base: position 12,429 of record NZ_BAAILO010000145.1, read on the forward strand.
CAAGCCCCGTCACCAGCTGGAAGCGGCTCTTGGCGCCGTTGGGCTCGGGCAGGTCGCCGGGCAGGGGACCGTCGAGCGGGTAGCCGGAGAGATCCACGCCGCCGAGGTTCTGCGCTAACAGGGCCAGCCCCACGGCAGGATGGATCAGGCTTTGCAGTGCCTCGAACTTTTCCTTCGCCTCGGCCTCGCTGCGCCCGATCACGGGGAACACGCCCGGCATGATCTTGAGCTGGTCGGGCGTGCGGCCATAGCGCGCCATCCGGCCTTTCAGGCCCTGGTAGAAGGCCTGGGCATCTTCGAGCGACTGCTGCGCGGTAAAGATGACCTCCGCTGTGCGCGCCGCCAGTTCCTGCCCGGCCTCGGACGAGCCCGCCTGCACAATCACCGGATGGCCCTGCGGCGGGCGTGACACGTTGAGCGGCCCGCGTACCTGGAAATGCTTGCCGTGGTGGTCCAGCGCATGCAGCTTGTCCGGCGCGAAATGCAGGCCGCTGTCCTTGTCGTAGAGGAAGGCGTCATCCTCCCAGGTGTCCCACAGCCCGGTCACCACGTCGACGAATTCCTCCGCGCGCGCGTAGCGGTCCGCATGCTCGGGATGCTTGTCCAGGTTGAAGTTGCGCGCCTCGGCATCCGACCACGACGTCACCACGTTCCAGCCGGCACGGCCGCCGCTCAGGTGATCGAGCGAGGCGAACTTGCGCGCTACGTGAAAGGGCTCGTTGTAGGTGGTGGAGACGGTGGCCACCAGGCCGATGCGCTCGGTCACTGCCGCCAGCGCGCAGAGCAGCGTCAGCGGCTCGAAGCTGGCGGCGCGCGCCGTGCGGGGCAGGGTGGCGTCGTCAAGCGAGCGGATCGCCACGCCATCGGCGAGGAAGATCGTATCGAACTGCGCGGCCTCGGCGCGTTGCGCCAGCCGCACGTAGTGCGCCAGGCTTTGCCCGGCGTTGGCCTGCGCCCCGGGGTGGCGCCAGCCGGCCACGTGGTGGCCGGTGGCTTGCAGGAAGGCGCCGAGCTTGAGCTGGCGTTTTGGTGCGGGTTGGCTCATCCGTGGCTCCCTTATGCGGCGGCGTGCGCCGGCGCCGCGTGGTTGGCCGGCTCGCCATGCTTGGGCGCGGCGGACTTCACCGCCACGCTGCGGCGTCCGTCCACGCTGACGGGCACATCGCCCGCGATGGTGACGCGGCGCACCACGCGGTGCGCGTCGCCGTAGTCGTTGATGGCGTAGTGCTGGGTGGCGCGGTTGTCCCAGATCGCCACGTCGTTGGCGCGCCAGCGCCAGCGCACCGTGTTCTCGAGGCGGTGCACGTGGTCTTGCAGCACGGAGACCAGATGCTGCGAATCGGACGACGAATAGCCAAGCAGCTTCTTCACGAAATGCCCCAGCACCAGCGTGCGCTCGCCGGTCTCCGGGTGCACGCGCACCACCGGGTGCTCGGTCTCGTAGATGGCCGCGGTGAAGACCTCGCGGTAGCGCTTGATGGCTTCGGTGCTGACCGTGTTGCGGGTGGCCGCGTAGTCGTAGTCGTTGGTGTGCAGCGCCCACAGGCGGTCGGCCAGCTCGCGCAGGGCCTCGGACAGGTCCTGGTAGGCCGCAGCCGTATTGGCCCACACCGTGTCACCGCCGGCGGCCGGGATGACCACGCCGCGCAGCACGGACACCTGCGGGTAGGCCAGGTCGAAGGTCACGTCGGTATGCCAGGAATTGGCGCGGCCGCCGTGCTCGGAGTCGAGTTCCAGCAGGAACCGCGTGCCATCGCGCGAGGGCACGGTGGGGTGGGGCACGGGCGTGCCGAACAGGCTGGCGAAGCCTTCCTGGGCTTGATCGTCCAGGTGGTCCTGGTCGCGCAAGAACAGCACCTTGTGGCGCAGCAGCGCGGCGCGCACGGCGCCGAAGGTGGCGGCATCGAGATCGGGCGCGAGGCGTAGGCCACGGATCTCGGCGCCGATGCGCCCGGCTACCGGATGGATGTCGAGCGTGACTTGTGCTGCGCTTTGCTGCTGGGTCATTTGGGATTCTCCTGTGGGCGAGAGGCGCGATTCAGATCGCGAACTGGATATTGGGTGGCAGCCGGTCGGTGTATTCCGGCTCGGCATCGCGCTTGATGGGCGCTTCGGCGAGATCGGCGAGGCGCCCGGTGAACTCCTGCAGCACGTCGTCCTTGACGCGCGCGAAGCCCAGCGCGGCCCGGTCGCGCGGGTGCGCCAGCGGCACCGGCAGGATGCGCCGGATGCGCCCCGGGCGCGGCTCCATCACCACCACGCGATCGCCCAGGTAGATGGCTTCTTCGACATCGTGGGTGACCAGGATCATGGTGATGCCCTCGGCCTGCCAGATGCGGTGCAGCTCTTGCTGCAGGTAGGCGCGGGTGAGCGCGTCGAGCGCGCCGAAGGGCTCGTCGAGCAGCAGGATCTCCGGGCGCGTGACCAGTGCGCGGGCAATGGCCACGCGCTGCGACATGCCGCCCGATAGCTGGTGCGGGAACGCGGTCTCGAAGCCGGCCAGCCCCACCAGCTCGATATGCTCGCGCACCGTGCGGCGCTTGTCGGTTTCGGTGAGGTTGGCGTTGAGCAGCGCCATGCGGATGTTCTGCTCAACCGTGAGCCACGGAAACAGGCGGTGCTCCTGGAACACGATGCCGCGGTCAAGGCTGGTGCCCACCACGCGCTTGCCGTCGAGCAGGATCTCGCCCTTGTAGTCCTCCTCCAGCCCCACCACCAGCCGCAGTAGCGTGGATTTTCCGCAGCCGCTGGCGCCGACGATGCTGACGAACTCGCCGGGGGCGATGGACAGCGTGATGTCCTCGAGTACGGGCAGGGGCTCGCCCTTGACTTCGTACTGCTTGCGCAGGTGCGCGATGTTGAGCGTGCCGGCTCGGGCCATGACAGGTCTCCAGGATTTGGTCAGAAGCAGTGGGTTCAGAACGCGGCGACCGAGCGCCCGCGCCACGCCAGCAGGCGGCGCTCGATGCGGCTGGCGATCCAGTTCAGCGTAAAGCCGACCAGCCCGACCACGATCACGCCGAAGATCACCAGGTCCATCCAGAAATTCTCGCGGCCATCGGTCAGGGTGTTGCCGATGCCCTTGCCCGACACCAGCATGTACTCGGCGCCGAGCGTGGCCAGCCAGGCGTAGATCAGCGCCAGGTGGATGCCGGCGAAGATCGACGGCGAGGCGGATGGCAGCACTACGCGCAGCAGCACCTGGCGGCGCGAATACTTCAATACGTTGGCCACTTCAAGCAGATCGGCGGGCACGCCCCGGATGCCTTCGAAGGTGTTGAGCACCACCGGGAAAAAGGCCGCGAGCGACAGGAACACCACCTTGGCGGTGTCGCCCAGCCCGAACCACACCGAGATCAGCGGGATCCAGGCAAACAGCGAGATCTGCTTGATGGTGTGGAACGTCGGCCCGACCAGTTGCTCGAACAGCCGCGACAGCCCCAGCGCGGTGCCGAACAACAGGCCCACGCTGGCGCCCAGCGCGAAGCCGGCCAGATCACGCCACAGGCTGGACGACAGCGCGACAAACAGCGCGCCGCTGCGCACCTGCTCCACCGCCGTGGCCCAGACCTTGGACACCGGCACCAGCAGCGGCGAAGTGCTCCAGCCAAAGCGCACCGCGCCCCACCACAGCACGATCAGCCCGAGGGGCAGGACCCAGCCGCGCAGCGCGCGGGGGATGCCCGGGGCGCGCAGGGAGCGTGGCTTGACGGGTTTCGTTACCAGCGTCGTGGAGGCATCGGCCATGTTGTTCTTCCTTTGCTGTTGTTTCGCGCCGCGGCTCAAAGCCCCGGCTTGCGCCAGCGCAATACCGCGCGCTCGGCCAGCGCCAGCACCTTGTCCAGCGCGAATCCCACCGCGCCCACCACGATCACCGCGGCAATCACCATGTCGAGCTGGAACAGCTGCCGGCCGTACACGATCATGTAGCCCAGCCCTTCAGAGGAGGCCAGCAGCTCCACCACCACCAGCGCCAGCCAGGCGTGCGTCAGGCCGTAGCGGATGCCGCTCCAGATCGGCGCGGCGGCGGCGGGAAACACCACCCGCGACAGCAGCTGCCAGCGCGTGAAGCGCAACACCCGCGCCACCTCGATATAGCGTGTGGGTACGTTCTGGATGCCCTTGTAGGTATTGAGCGCGATGGGCACCAGCGACGCCTTGGCGATCAGGATGATCTTGAGCGCCTCGTCGATGCCGACCAGCAGCATCAGCAGCGGCAGCCAGCCCAGCACGGGCACCTGGCTGAAGGCCTTGAAGGTGGGATAGACGTAGTCGCGCAAGCCGGGCGACAGGCCCATCGCCACGCCCAGCGCCAGCCCGCCGGCCAGGCCCAGCGCAAAGCCGCCCGCCACGCGCATGGCGCTGACAGCCAGGTTGGCCTGCAGCTCGCCGCTCTGGTAGAGGTCGGTGAGCGTGTGCCAGACGGTGTCGGGCGCGGGGAGCACCTGCGGCGGAATCCATGCGAAGCGCGCCGCCACGTACCACACCAGCAGCAGCGCCAGCGGCACGGGCCAGGCCAGCAGCCAGGCAGCGTGCTGCCGGGTGGGCCGCCAGCCGCGCAGGCCGTTGCCGCCTTGCGCGGGGGAGGCGCCCGCCGCAGCCGGCAGCGCCAGGGTATCGTTGGCCGCCATCGCGTCAGGCTCCGAGGATCTTGCCGTTGGGCTGGTAGACCGGCCAATAGCTTTGCAGGCTCAGGTCGTTCAGCGCGGCTTTCAGGAAGCTCGGGTCGATCCACTGGTCAACGTCGAACTTCGCGCGTGAGAGCCGCAGGCGGTAAGCCTGCTCGGTGGCGTCCTTGTAGCGGGCCACCAGGAAGGGGTCGAAGTTCGGGTTCAGCCGCACGCGCAGCGGCTCGCCCTCGTAGTCTTCCTTCCAGTGCTCGTACGGTGTGCCGGCGCGCGCCCAGGTGCGCAGCACGTCTTCGCGGTTCTTTTCGTCGGAGGCCCAGCGCGCGGCCTGCACCGCGGTCTTGACCAGCTGCTGGGTGGCTTCGGGATACTTGCTGGCGAAGGCATCGGTCACCAGCACATGGCTCTGGCGGGTGTAGATCGGCGACTGGTTCTTGCTGGAATACAGGATGCGCACCGCGCCCTTGTCGCGCAGGCGCAGGATGTCCATCGCGCCGATGGCGCCGTCGATATCGCGCGTGGTGAGGGCTGCCAGGTAGCCGGCGGTGTCCAGGTTCAGCAGCCGCAGGTCCTTTTCGGCCAGCCCGTTGGCTTCGAGCAGGCGCAGCGCGGGCAGATGCATATTGGTGCCCTTGAACAGCGACACGCGCTTGCCGCGCAGGTCCGCCACCGTTTTGAGCGGGGAGTCCGGCGGCACGCCGATATAGATGTTGGTGCGCACGCCCGTGGCCAGCACCAGCCGCGTCTTGAGGCCCGCCGCGCGCGCCACGATGGCGGGCAGGTCTCCCTGCAACGCAAAATCGAGCTGGTTGGTGCTGATGGCTTCATTCACGGCCGGCCCGGCGCCCTTGAAGAACAGCCATTCGATGCGCGTGCCGGACGGCTTGAATGCCTCCTCCAGCCAGCCGCGCGCATGCGCAATGGCCAAGGAGCTGCCCGCGAAGGTGGGCGGCGTGCCGGTGGCCGGCTGCGCCACGCCAATGCGGATCACGTCCGGCCGGGCCGCGCCCACCGCGCTGAATGCGCTGAACGCGCTGAGCGGGCCAGCCGACGCGGCGGCACCCAGGCCGGATACTGCAAGGCGTTTGAGGAGGGTTCGTCGCGTGATTGCCATCTTGAGTGTGGTCCTGTGTCCTGTGCCTGAGGGGAAAGAAGGGGAAAGAATTTCACCAACGGCTCTCAAGATACGCGGCGCTGCCGGCGCGGCAGAAGGAATGTTTTTGGCTTTGGATATGGCCTGCGCGCATATGAACCACGGGTGGCAAACGCGCTGCGGCAACGCATATCAGCATGCGTTTTCCTTCGTTCCATGAGGCTGCGCGGTGGCATAGAGTGCGCCATTTTCGATACGTGACTGGCCGCAAGCCCACGCACAAGACCTGAGCCAATGATCGACAACAACGAGAAGAAGAACGGGCAACCGCAGCCTGGCCGGCGCCGCTTCCTGCGCCAGGGCGCGGGCCTGGGTGGCGTGGCGCTTGGCGCGGGCGCGCTCGCCGCCGGTACGCCGGCCGCCGCGCGGGCCGAAGTGCTGACGGTGCCGCCGTGGACCCGCACGCCCGGCGAGCCGGTGCTGTGGCGCGCCTATGGCCAGCCTGCCGAATTCGAGAAAAACGTGATCCGGCGCAACCGTGGACCCGCGCCGATGCCGGGCGCGAACTCATCCATGACGCCGCTGCAGGACCTGCGCGGCATCATCACGCCCACGGGCCTGGTGTTCGAGCGCCATCACGCGGGCATCCCGCAGATCGACCCGGCGCGGCACCGCCTCGCGGTGCATGGCCTGGTGGACCGCCCGCGCATCTTCACCATGGACGACCTGGTGCGCCTGCCATCAGTCTCGCGCATCCACTTCCTGGAATGCTCCGGCAATACCGGGCGCGAATGGCGCGCGCCCAGCACCACGTCCGTGCAGATCAGCCACGGCTTGCTGTCGTGCTGCGAATGGACGGGCGTGCCGCTCTCGCTCGTGCTGGAAGAGGTGGGCGTGCGCCCGGAAGCGGCCTGGGTGTTGGCCGAAGGCGCCGACGCCGCTGCCATGACGCGCAGCGTGCCGATGGCCAAGGCGATGGAAGACGCGCTGCTGGTCTACGCGCAGAACGGCGAGATGCTGCGGCCCGAGCATGGCTATCCGTTGCGGCTGTTCCTGCCGGGTTTCGAGGGGAACATGAGCATCAAGTGGCTGCGCCGCCTGAAGGTTGGGCGCGAGCCATTCATGACGCGCGAGGAGACGTCCAAATACACTGATTCGCTACCCGACGGCAGCGCGCGCCAGTTCACTTTCATGATGGACGTGAAGTCCGTCATCACCTTCCCCGCGCCGGATCACCGGTTGCGCGACAAGGGCTTCTACGAAATCTCCGGCCTCGCCTGGTCCGGCTACGGTCGCATCCGGCGCGTGGACGTGTCGGTGGATGGCGGCCGCAACTGGCGCGAGGCGCAGTTGCAGGATCCGGTGCTGGACCGCGCGCTCACGCGCTTTCGCCTGCCATGGCGCTGGGAGGGCGGCCCTGCCGTGCTGCAAAGCCGTGCCATTGACGAGGCCGGCAATGTGCAGCCCTTGCCGGACCAGCTGGTGGCCGCGCGCGGCTTTGACTCCACCTATCACTACAACGCCATACAGGCCTGGCGCGTCAGCGCCGACGGGAGCATTGCCAATGCACGCGCTTGATCCTCACCGTATCCGCATCGCCACCGCTGTGCTGGCGATGGCCGCGCTCTGCGCGCAGGCGCAGGCACAAACCTATGGCGTTGGCTTGCTGGCCAGCGAGCGCGATCTCGCCGCCTGGAATATCGATGTCATGCCCGATGGCGCGGGGCTGCCGCCGGGTAGCGGCAGCGTGGCGCTTGGCAAGCAGGTCTACGAGAACCAGTGCGCCGCGTGCCATGGGATGAAAGGAGAAGGGAAGCCGGCCGATGCACTGGTGGGCGGGCACGGCAGCCTGAAAAGCGCGGGCTTCATTGGCAAGCCGCCGTTGAAAACCATCGGCAGCTTCTGGCCGTATGCGACGACCGTGTTCGACTTCATCAACCGGGCCATGCCGTATAACGCGCCGCAGAGCCTCAAGGCGGATGAGGTGTACGCCGTCACCGCCTACTTGCTGCACCTGAACGGCATCGTGCCGGCGGATGCGGTGCTGGACGCGCGGACGTTGCCGCGGGTGCGCATGCCGAATCGCAATGGCTTTGTCGCGGATGCGCGGCCCGATACGGCGAACGTGCCATGCCGCCGAGGCTGCGGTGCGCCGGCACGCTGAGATTACGCTGACATTATCAGAGGCCCATATGCGATAAGCGAATAAGCGGCAGCGATTACATTCGTTGACCGCTCCAGCCTGGGATCACTACAGTGCAAAGCTCAAGAACAAGCGGTGCAGGCCTGGCTATTGCCTTGAGCAGACAAGCGCCTCGCCGCGCGCATTCATCCACGCACTTTCGGTCCCCCGCTCAAGAGCCTGACATGACGATTGGAACCCACCCGGCCTCAACCCTCCGTGCCACCGCGCCCGCTGCCTTCGCCGGCAGCGCCAGGTTCGAGATCCGTCCCTTCGATGCGCCGCTGGGTGCCGAGATCGTTGGGCTGGATCTCGCCGAGCCGCTGTCCGCCGAGGACTTCGCCCGCATCCATCGCGCGCATCTCGATTACCACGTGGTGGTTTTCCGCGACCAGCGCATCACGCCCGCGCAGCAGATCGCATTCAGCCGCCGCTTTGGCCCGCTGCAGATCCATGTGCTGCATCAGTTCCAGCTTGCCAATCATCCAGAAATCCTGATCGTCTCCAATGTGCTCAAGGACGGCAAGCCGATCGGACTGGGCGATGCCGGGCATTTCTGGCATTCCGATCTCTCGTACAAGGAAAAGCCCAGCCTGGGCTCGCTGCTGCACGCGCAGGCGTTGCCGGCCGAAGGCGGCGACACCCTGTTCGCCAACATGCACCTGGCCTGGGAAACGCTGCCCGCGCCTCTCAAGGCGCAGGTGGAAGGGCTCAAGGCAGAGCACACTTACCTGGCCAAGTACGCCGAGCTGCAGCAGCGCAGCCCGTGGCGTCCCAACCTGACGCCAGAGCAGATCGCGCAGGTGGCGCCGGTGCTGCAGCCGGTGGTGCGCACGCACCCCGAGACCGGCCGTCGCGCGCTGTTTGTCAGCGAGCATTTCACCACGCGCATCGCAGGGCTGCCGGAAGATGAAAGCCGCGACCTGCTGGCGCAGCTGTTCGCGCATAGCGTCAAGCCCGAGCATATCTACCGCCACGCCTGGCAGGAGCACGACCTGGTGTTCTGGGACAACCGCGCGTTGTTGCATCTGGCAGCAGGCTGCCCCGAGGCAATGCGTCGCGTGATGTACCGCACGACCATCGAGGGCGATCTGCCCGTCTGAGCGGCACGCATGGCACGGCGAGCGGCAATCCCGCTTCGCCGGTTTTCTTTCACATGCTTCCACCGTATTTACCGCATCCACCGTATTCACCATATCCACCGGAGTCGCGCATGTTCCTGCTTCGTTCCCGTCTTTTCTCCGCCCGCTGGCCGCGCGGCGTCGTCGCGCTGACGCTCGCCGCCGGCATGGCGGCCACGGGCGCGGCCCACGCGGAGGGGAAGATCCGCATTGCCGAGCAGTTCGGCGTGGTCTACCTGCTGCTCAACGTGGCGCGCGACCAGCAACTGATCGAGAAGCAAGGCAAGCAGCAGGGCGTCGACGTCAAGGTGGAGTGGACCCAGCTCTCCGGCGGTGCGGCCGTCAACGATGCGTTGCTGTCCGGCGCCATCGATATCGCCGGCGCGGGCGTGGGCCCCTTGTTGACGGTGTGGGACCGCACGCACGGCAAGCAGAACGTGAAGGGCGTGGCATCGCTGGGCAACTTCCCGTACTACCTGGTCAGCAACAATCCCAAGGTCAAGACCATTGCCGACTTTACCGACAAGGACCGCATCGCGCTGCCGGCGGTATCGGTATCGGTGCAGTCGCGCGTGCTGCAACTGGCCGCCGCCAAGCAATGGGGCGACAAGGAATTCAATCGCCTGGACAAGTGGACGGTGGCAGTGCCGCATCCCGACGCGGCCGCCGCCATCATTGCCGGTGGCACGGAGATCAGCGGCCACTTCGGCAACCCGCCGTTCCAGGAGCAGGAGCTGGCTGGCAATCCCAATGCGCGCATCGTGCTGAATTCGTATGACGTGCTGGGCGGCCCCAGTTCGGCCACGGTGCTGTACGCGACCGAGAAATTCCGCAACGACAACCCCAAGACCTACCGCGCCTTTGTCGACGCGCTGGCCGAGGCGGCCAGGTTCGCCACCGCCAACCCGGAGGCTGCCGCGGACCTGTATATCCGCGTCAACAAGGCCAAGATCGACCGCGCGCTGCTGGTCAAGATCCTCAAGAACCCGCAGGTGCAGTTCAAGGTCGCGCCGCAAAACACCTTTGCGCTGGCCGAGTTCATGCACCGGGTGGGCGCCATCCGCAACCAGCCGAAGTCCTGGCAGGATTATTTCTTCCAGGATCCGGCCACCGCACAAGGTAGCTGACATGGCTGTGCAAGTTGCACCGCTACGCGTGGTTCCCGCGCGCGCCGCCCCCGCGCCGCTGTTGCAGGTCGACGGCGTCTCGCTGGAATACCGCACCCCAGAGCGCGTGGTGCGCGCCACTCACCAGGTCAGCTTCGATGTCCATGCGGCCGATCGCTTCGTGCTGCTCGGCCCGTCGGGCTGCGGCAAGTCGACCTTGCTCAAGGCTGTGGCGGGGTTCGTTGCGCCGTGCGAGGGCGAGATCCGGCTGGAGGGCGCGCCCGTCAGCGCGCCCGGCCCCGACCGCATCGTGGTGTTCCAGGAGTTCGACCAGTTGCCGCCCTGGAAGACAGTGCGCCAGAACGTGATGTTCCCGCTGATGCATTCGCGTGGCATGTCGCGCCGCGAGGCGTCCGAATGCGCGTTGCACTTCCTCGACAAGGTGGGGCTGGCCAACTTTGCCGATGCCTATCCGCATACCTTGTCGGGTGGCATGAAGCAACGCGTGGCAATTGCCCGCGCGCTGGCGATGCGGCCCAAGGTGCTGCTGATGGACGAGCCCTTTGCCGCGCTGGATGCGCTCACGCGCCGGCGCATGCAAGAGGAGTTGCTGACCCTGTGGAACGACGCGGCCTTCACGCTGCTGTTTGTCACCCACTCGATCGAGGAAGCACTGGTGGTGGGCAGCCGCATCCTGCTGCTGTCGCCGCACCCCGGGCGCGTGCGCGCCGAGCTCAACAGCCACCAGTTCGACCTGGCCAGCCAGGGCGGGGCGGAATTCCAGGCCACCGCGCAACGCATCCACCATCTGCTGTTCGACGAGGCGCCGCACGCGGCGCCGCCGCGCACCGCGCAGGCGCACTGAGCGCCAGCCAGGATCGACCATGAGCACAAGCACGACCTCTCTTTCCGCCACCACGGTGGTCCGCGCAGAGTACGAGCGCGTACCGGAACCCTTCACCGCGCGGCCGGTGGCGCGCGCCTTGCCCTGGCCGCAGCGCTTGTGGCAGCAAGGCTGGCTGCGCAAGACGCTGATCCTGGTGGCGCTGGCCTGCCTGTGGGAATGCATTGCCCGCGTGCAGGACAACGACCTGCTGTTCCCGAGCTTCCTCGCCACCGCGCGGGCCTTCGTCGAGGGCATCGGCAGCGGCGAGTTGCCGGCCAAGGCCGGCAACTCGATGTCGGTGCTGCTGCAAGGCTATGCCGGCGGCATCGTGCTGGCGTTCGTGCTGACCACGCTGGCGGTCTCCACCGAGCTGGGGCGCGACGTGCTGGACACGCTCACCGCCATGTTCAACCCGCTGCCTGCCATCGCGCTGTTGCCGCTGGCGCTGCTGTGGTTTGGACTTGGCAGCAAGAGCCTGGTGTTCGTGCTGATCCACTCGGTGCTGTGGCCGCTGGCGCTCAATACCTACGCGGGCTTTCGCGGGGTGCCGGCCACCTTGCGCATGGCCGGGCGCAACTACGGCCTGAGCGGGCTGCGCTATGTGCTGCTGATCCTGGTGCCGGCCGCGCTGCCCGCCATCCTGTCCGGCCTGAAGATCGGCTGGGCCTTCGCCTGGCGCACGCTGATCGCGGCCGAGCTGGTGTTTGGCGCGTCGTCCGGCAAGGGTGGCCTGGGCTGGTACATCTTCCAGAACCGCAACGAGCTGTACACCGACCGCGTCTTCGCCGGCCTGGCCCTGGTGATCCTGATTGGCCTGCTGGTGGAGAACCTTGTGTTCAAGACACTGGAACGCGTGACCGTGCGCCGCTGGGGCATGCAGCACTAAGCCTGTGGCCTGAAGTAGCGTTTGGCGCACAACGGCTCAGGTATCACCCGGGGCGCGCAAAGCCGATGGCTCGATGCCAAGCTTTTCCAGCACGCGGCTGGCGGCATTCGCCACACTGTCGCCGTGCGGGGGCATGATCAGGTGCGCGGTCTCGCGGTACAGCGGGTCGCGCACCTGGAATAGCGCCTCGAGCGTGGCGCGTGGGTTGGCGACCTGCAGCAGCGGGCGGTTACGGTTGCGCCGGGTGCGGTGCCATAGCTCGGCGGGCGAGGCGCACAGGTAGATCACGCAGCCGCGCGAGCGCAGCATCTCGCGGTTTTCCGGGCGCAGCACGGCGCCGCCGCCGGTGGCCATCACGATGCCCCTGCGCTGGCTGAGCTCGTCCAGCACCCGGGTTTCGCGCTCGCGAAAGCCTTCCTCGCCTTCCAGCTCGAAGATCGTGGGTATCCGCACGCCGCAGCGCGCCTCGATTTCGTGGTCGGAATCGAAAAAAGGCAGCCCGAGCCGGCGCGCCACCGTCCTGCCGATGGTGGTCTTGCCGGCGCCCATAAAGCCCACGAAGAAGAGATTGTCGAAATCCAAGTTTGAGTTGAGCCGTTTTCGGCTCCGGATCCGGTCTTCTCTACGGTAGCACGAGATGCGCGGCCATCAAAACGGGTGGGCGGCCGGATTGCCGGGTGCGGATGCCAAAAGGCTCATGGCAGGCCGAGCAAGCGGCGCGCCTGTTCCGGCGTGGCCACGGCGCGGCCGTACTCCGCGCACAGCGCTGCCACCCGGCCAACCAGCTGCGCGTTGCTGGCGGCCAGCGTGTCCTTGTCCCAGCGCACATTGTCTTCCAGGCCCGTGCGGCAGTGGCCGCCGAGCTGCAGCGTCCAGTGATTGACCTCCAACTGGTGCCGGCCGATGCCCGCCGCGGTCCAGGTCGCGCCGGGCAGGACCTTGTTCAGTTGCTCCACCTGGAACTCAAGGATTTCCTTGCGTGCCGGCAGCGCATTCTTGATGCCGAACACGAACTGCACGTGCACCGGCGCCAGCAGCAAGCCCTCCTTGACCAGGTCTGCCGTGTTGTAGAGCATCGCCAGGTCGAAGATCTCGATCTCGGGCTTGATGTGGTAATCGCGCATCGTCTTGGCCAGCGCGCGCACGAAGTCGGGCGGGTTCTCGTAGACGGTGGTGGGGAAATTGACCGAACCCGTGGCCAGCGAGGCCATGTCCGGGCGCAGGTCGAGCATGGCGCCGCGCTGCTCCATGGCGCGTCCGCGCCCGCCAGTGGAGAACTGCACGATCATGCCGGGGCAGTGCTTGTGGATACCATCCTGCAGGGCGGCGAAGCGCGCGGGGTCCGAGCTGGAGTTCCCGGCTTCGTCGCGCACGTGCAGATGCACCAGCGTGGCGCCTGCCTCGAAGCTCTCGTGCGTGCTCTCGATCTGCTCGGCGACCGAGATCGGGATGGCGGGATTGTCTGTCTTGCGGGGTACCGAGCCGGTGATGGCCACCGAGATGATGCAGGGATCTTGCATGGGAAACTGTTCCAATTTCAATATGCCAATGAATGAACGGCTCGCGGGGCCAGCCTCAGGCCGGCCGCACCGCACGGTTGCGGCTGGCGAGGGCTTGCGCCGCCATGCGCAGCGAGGCGTTGGCCGCGCCAAAGCCGAGATAGCCGTCGCGCTGCACCAGTTCGAAGAAGAAGCGGTCGTGAAACGGCTCGGTGTAGGCATGCAGTAATTCACCGCCGGCATCCTTGTCGTACAGCAGCTGCTGGCGGCGCAGGCGTGCCAGCAGCGCATCGTCCAGCCCGAGGCGCGCGCCGACATCGTCGTAGTAGTTGTCAGGCACATGGAGCATGGCGGCTTCGGCCGGAACGATCTGCGCCAGCGTTGCGCTCAGGTCGGACGTATGGAAGGCGATATGGTGGATGCCCGAGCCGGCATAGGCGGTGACGAACCTGCCGGTGGCGGTGCGGCTGCTTTCCGAGACGTTGAGCGGAATCCGTATGTTTTGCCCGGGACTGACCATGGCGCGGCTCTTCACCAGGCCATAGGGATCGGCGATTTCATGGAGCGCCTCCGCCTGCAGGCCGAACACCGTCTTGTAGAACAGCACGAAGCTGTCGAGCCGGTGCGGGGGCAGGGCCTGGGCGATATGGTCGATGGCCGTGAGGCCGGCGCCGGCGCTGTGGGCGCTGCAGTCGTCCAGCAGGAAATCGCTCTCGTAGATGCTGCGGGCGGAGTCCTGTTCGTCGATCAGGTAGAACAGCATGCCGTCCGGCGCGCGCACCGCGGGGATGCTGCGCTCGTCCGGTCCGATGCGTTCGCGCCATTCCTTGCATAGCAGGGCACGGGCGCGGGCGATGGCGCGCTGGGCGTCGTCCACCTTCAGCCCCAGCGCGCAGACGGATGGTCCGTGCAGCTGGAAATGCTCGGCGGCGGCGCTGTCCTGCTCCGCATTGAGGATGAGATTGACGCCGCCCTGGCGGTACAGGTCCACTGCCTTGGAACGGTGGCGCCCGGCGCGGACGAAACCCAGCGAACGCAGGCGCTCACCCAGTTCGCGCCCCGTCACGTAGTCCACCGCGAACTCCAGGAAGTCGACGCCGCCGAAATCCGGCGCCGCTGGCAGGGCGGGACCACCGGCCTCGGACTCGAGCCAGATCAGCGAGCGCAGCCCGTCCTGCGCGGTCAGCCGCGCGGGCGCCGCGCGGAACTCATCGTTGAAGATCTCCAGCGAGAGCGGCCCGCGGTAGCCCGCGCCAATGGCCGCGCGCGCGAATTCGGTGACGGCAAGATCGCCCTGGCCGGGGAAGTTGCGGTAATGCCGGCTCCAGGACAGCACGTCCATGCTCATCCGGGGCGCATCGGCCAGCTGCACGAAGAACAGTTTCTCCGCCGGCACCGCATCGATGCCTTCCAGCGTATCGCCCAGCGAGAGGGTGTGGAAGCTGTCCAGGATCAGGCCGAGCGCGGGGTGGTCCGCCTGCCGCACGATCTCCCACGCCTGGCGCCACAGCCTGGTGTGGCGCGCCCAGGCCAGCGCCTCGAAGCCTACCAGGAGGCCGCGCTTCTCAGCGGCCTCGGCCATGGCGCGCAGGTCGGCGGCGGCGCGAGCGGGATCGTCGATGGCGTTGGCCTGCACATTGCTGCAGACCAGCACCATGGGCGCGCCCAGCTCCTCCATCACGTCGAACTTGCGCTGCGCGCGCGCCATATTGCGGGTGCGGAACTCATCGGGCATGGCCTCGAAATCGCGGAAGGGCTGATACAGCGGAATAGCCAATCCGAGATCGGCCGCGATGCGGCGTACGTCGGCGGGGGAGCCGTCGAAATTCAGCAGGTCGTTCTCGAAGATTTCGACGCCGTCGAATCCGGCCGCCGCGGCTGCTTCCAGTTTTTCCGGCAAGGTGCCGGAGAGCGAGACGGTGGCGATCGATTTCGGGTGGCGCCAGGCTGCGGGTTTCATGTCAAATCCTGCGTGCATGCTTCGGGTGATCGGTTGGGTGAGGGGGGTCAGGCGCGCGCGCCTTGCACTGCCGCGCCGCCGGGCGCGCGGTGCCCCGGCGCTGCCGGCTGCGTACCGCCGGCGCCGCGGGTCCAGCCGCCCTTGGCAAAGACCGCGGCTGCGGCGATCAGCGCGGGGATGGCCAGTGCGCTGAATACCTGCGCAAAGCTCCAGCCGGCACCCAGCATCTGCGCGCCGGCAAAGGCGCTGGAGATGGCGCCCCAGCGGCCGATACCGTGCATCCAGCTGGAGCCGGTGGCGCGCGCGGCGGTCGGGTAGTAGCCGGTGGCCAGCGCGTTCATGCCTGTGTTAGCGCCATTGAGCAGGAAGCCGCCGGCAAACGCGCACAGCGAGAGTTCGATGAATTCCTTGGCCGCGATGCCGAACAGGAAGGTCGCAGCGCCGCCCAGCAGGAAGGCAAGCGCCAGCACGCGGTGGGGGTTGAGCCTATCCATGGCCCAGCCAATGCACAACGAGCCGACCGCGCCGCCGATCTGGAACAAGGCCGTGATCAGCGCCGCGTCGCGCACATTGAAGCCGACGCCCTTGACCAGCGTGGGCAGCCAGCCGCCCAGCAGGTAGACCAGGAACAGGCCCATGAAATAGGTGACCCACAGCATCGCGCTGCCAAAGACGTAGCGGCGCGACAGCACGATGCCGATGGCGCTGGCGGGCTTGCCCGCCTGGTTCGCCGGGCCGGTTGCCTGCGGCAGGGTAAAAGTGCCTGCGCTGCCCACCATCCCGGGCACCAGTTGCGCCACGATGGCGCGCATGCGCATCTGGTCGCCGCCTTTGGCGGCGAGAAAGCGCAGCGATTCGGGCAGCTTGAACAGCAGCACCGGCGCCAGCAGCACCGGCAGGATGCCGCCGACCAGCAGCACGCTGTGCCAGCCGTAGGCCGGGATCAGCCAGGCCGAGCAGAAGCCGCCCATGGCCGCACCGAAGGTGAAACCGCAGAACACCACCGTGACCAGGATGGAGCGGCGCCTTTCCGGCGCGTATTCAGATACCAGCGTGCCGACATTGGGCATCGAGGCGCCCAGGCCCAGGCCCGTCAGGAAGCGCAGCACCAGGAGCGTGGTCAGGTCCGGCGACCAGGCTGCCACCAGCGTCCACAGCCCGAACAGGAAGACCGAGACGACCAGCACCGTCTTGCGTCCCACCCGGTCGGCCAGCGGGCCAGCCAGCAGCGCGCCCAGGGCGAGGCCGGCCAGGGCGGCGCAGAGCACCGGGCCCAGGCTGCTGGGGGCGATGCCCCAGACGTGGGAGAGTTCGGGCGCGATGAAGCCCATGATGGCGGTGTCGAAGCCGTCCAGGGCTACGATGAGGAAGCCGAACAGCACCACGCGCCATTGCAGGCGGCCGATGGGGCGCTGGTTGATCAGGGTGCTCACGTCGATGGCGGGGGCTGCCGGCATGGCTGTCTGTCTCCATGGAACTGATAAAGCCGGGCGGTTCTGGTGGGCCCGTCGGATGGCGTGCGGCGCTGCGTGCGGGTGGGTTTGGCGATGGGCCGGACGAGCGCGCGTTTCGTGTAGAGCAAGGTTAGGACCGTTTGCGCACAGCAACAAGCGCAATCCGCGCGTAGGCGTGCGATAATCGCTCCATTGCGAGCGACTGTCGCTCGGGATTAGGGTTTCCGCTATGGATAAAGAACCATTAAGCCGGCGCGACTGGATTGCCGGGCTGGAGAAGGGCCTGGCTATCCTGGAGGCGTTCGATAACGACCATCCGCGCCTGACGCCCACGCAGGCGGCCCAGCTGACGGGCCTGACGCGCACCGCGGCGCGGCGTTACCTGTTGACGCTGGAGCACCTTGGCTACACCACCAGCGACGGCACGCGGTTTAGCCTCAGCCCGCGCGTGCTGAAAGTGGGCTGGTCCTATTTCGACTCTGCCCGTTTGCCGCGCACGGTGCAGCCTTTCCTGCAGCAGATCACCGCCGCGGTTGGCGAGCCGGCTTACCTGAGCGTGCTGGATGACTGGGAGCTGGTGTTCATCTGCCGGACCGGCACCAGCCGGGTCATGAATACGGGCTTCGTGCTGGGCGCGCGCGTGCCGGCGCCGCTGGCGTCGGCCGGTGTGATGATGCTGGCCTCAGAGCCGGAGGATAAGGTCAAGGCCTGGCTGGAGGACTGCGTGCTCACGCCCTACACGCCTTACACCATCATGCAGCATGACCGCCTGCTGACGGAGGTCAGGAAGGCCGGCGCCCAGGGCTATGCGCTGGTCGAGCAACAGTTGCAGATCGGCGTGCGGGGGGTGGCCGTGCCGCTGCGGGACCGCCACGGCAAGGTGATCGCCGCGCTCAGCGTGAATATGCAGATCGGCACCGAGAGCGCCGAGCAGGCGCTGGAGCGGGTGCTGCGCGTGCTGCAGGACACCGCGATCTCGATCATGCGGGTGCTCTGACGCTCGCTGGCCCGGCGGTGGCATCGCCCGGATCCGTCGCCAGGCCGGTCGGGCCACGTGGCCCGACCGGTGCCACCGCG
>NZ_BAAILO010000145.1:30403-32202 GCF_054589115.1 Cupriavidus sp. 8B
GCAAGCGTGTCAGGGGAACGCCTTCGGTAGAGGGGCCAACCGTTCGCTGGCCTACCTAGGGCCCGGCGTGACCTGGTTTGCCCTACGCCTGAGTCTATCCCCACCAAAGTGGGCTGTCCGAGGAGAGGAATTGAGCTTATCCAGGAAGGTTGCTGTTTCCAATAAGTTGTAGACACCGGCTGCGCCATTCCGAGGCGCTGAAGGCCGCGTTTGACTTGCTTCTTAGTCGAAGTTCAGGGCACGCGCCGCAGGCCGGTTCGTTTATCGATGCTCTCTTTATGAAGATTGCTCCGTTAGGCAGGCATGCCGATATGTGCGCATCGTATGAAGAGCTCGTAAAGCAAAGGGGGTTTTCGCGAAGCGCGTTCCTGTCAGCCTTAGGTGACCTTCAAGCAGTACCATAACGTCTGGAACCAAATATCATATCCGGAGCGTGACGGGGAGTGGCTGGTCTATCCGACGTTTCCTTCGGTGGCCACATTCAGGCTCACCGTCAACCTCGCCGACTTCGCTGACCCAGCTGCATCGGCAGAGGTAGCACGTCGGGTTAGGGATGCCTTGGCATCGCGAGAAATCAATGCAAAGTGACTAATCTCACCCGAATGGCTAAAACGCACGTGATGAGCGCCGTTGCTGGCATTGATGTTGGTGGGGACAAGAAGGGATACCATCTCGTCGCCCTGCAAGGGACTTCGATTTTGTGCAGCATCAACAGCAAATCCCCAGGGGAATTGGCCAAGGTTTGTGCTGAGTATGACGTCGTGGCAGTCGGTATTGATTCGCCTTGCCAGTGGAGGACTGCGGACGGTGCTCGGCTGGCTGAAAGAGAGCTCGCGCGAGAAGGAATTAGCTCGTTCTCGACTCCGACACGGGAGCGTGCCCTCTCCAATGCGAATGGGTTCTATGGCTGGATGTTCAATGGGGAGCGCGTGTACCAAGCTCTCGCATCAAGCTACCCGCTTCTTGTGGACAAGGCCCATTCCAGCGGGCGCATAAGCTTCGAGACTTTCCCGTACGCCACAACTTGTGCCTTGCTCGGCGGGGATGTTGCATCCGCGAAGCGGAAACGCACCCAGCGTAGGGAGCTCCTGGAACGCGAGGGGATGGACACCAGCTTGTTGAAGTCAATTGATGCGGTTGATGCTGCCCTATGTGCTTTGACGGCAAGATTCCTGGTGGAAGGGAAAGCCTACCCGTACGGCGATGCCCAGGGCGGGTATATCTGGGTTCCTGCCGCTACATCCCTCTGAGCTGATGGCGGATGACGTTGCGCAAAAAACACCGCCAATGTCATCGCACCGACAGCTTCACGGAAACGGTTGTTGGAGATGCTCGCCGCCGCAAAGTCTAACAGTGCCGATACGAAGTGAAAGCAGAAAAAGAAACCGCCTGATGAGCGCCCCTCCGACTTGACAGCATTCGTCTAGCCTCAACGAGGCTCGACTTTCCTGTGGCAGCACCACGCGGCCCAGCTCTTGGTCCAGCGCTCCCGGAGAACCCATGGATTTAAGACATCGGAAGGGTGTCTGCGCTAAGGCAAGCGTCGCCACAGCAGGGTAGGCGCGAAGCCCGCGTCCGGCCATACTGGCGGCCGTGTCCTTCGACAACCGGCCCGGAGCTGTCCCCTTTCGAGGCTGTTGGGCGCTGTTCGGTCAGGCTTCACATAGGGCTGATAACATGGTCAGGTGGCGTCCGCAGGTCAGTCGCCTCAGCCCTCGTTCGGGTCTCTAAACCGTAACTTCTGCAGGAAGGTGTTCCATGGATGTACAGCAACTCGTTTCTGAATTTCTCGCTTCCGA
>NZ_BAAILO010000146.1:0-12380 GCF_054589115.1 Cupriavidus sp. 8B
CGTGTCATACGCCGGTGACGGCGCCTGGGGCATGAGCCTGATGGAGACCATGACCGCCGTGCGCCACAACATCCCGGTGACGGCCGTGGTGTTCCATAACCGCCAGTGGGGCGCGGAGAAGAAGAACCAGGTGGACTTCTATAACCGCCGCTTCGTGGCGGGCGAGCTGGACAACCAGAGCTTTGCCGAGATCGCCCGCGCCATGGGTGCCGAAGGCATCGTGGTGGACAAGCTGGAGGACGTGGGCCCGGCACTCAAGCGCGCCATCGACCTGCAGATGAACCACGGCAAGACCACCATCATCGAGATCATGTGCACCCGTGAGCTCGGCGACCCGTTCCGCCGCGATGCGCTGGCCAAGCCCGTGCGCATGCTCGACAAGTACAAGGACTACGTTTGAGCCAGTGAGTCAGCGGGCGTTTGGCCGGAAGCGGCGTCCGCTGCTTCCGGCCATCTTCATTCTGAGCGAACCCCACCATGAAAGCGATCAACCGCATCATCGAGCGCGCCCGCGCGCAACCCCGGCGCATCGTGCTGTGCGAGGCCGAAGACCCGCGCATCCTGCAGGCCGCGCAACGCGCGACCCGCGAGGGCATAGCGCGCATCGTGCTGGTGGGTGATGCCGCGCGCGTCCGCCAGGCGGCCGCCAGCGAGGCCATCGACCTTGCCGGCATGGACCTGATCGACCCCGCCACCTCCGCGCTCACACCGTCCCTCGCGCAAAAGCTGTTCGCCCTGCGCGCCAAAAAGGGCATGACGCTGGAAGACGCCAGGCACGAGGTGCTCAAGCCCCTGTGCTTCGCCAACCTGATGGTGCGCCTGGGCCACGCGGACGGCTCGGTGGCCGGCGCCGTGCACACCACCGCCGACGTGGTGCGCACCGCCATCCAGGTCATCGGCATTCACCCGGCGTTCAAACTGGTATCGAGCTTCTTCCTGATGATGCTGTGCGAGCCGTTCCATGCCTTGAAGGGCGGCTTGATTTTTTCCGATTGCGGGCTGGTGGTGGACCCCGACGCCTTTGCGCTGGCCGAGATCGCGATGGCTGCGGCCGACAGCGCGCAAAACCTGCTGATGGATGCGCCGCGCGTAGCCATGCTGTCGTTCTCCACCAGCGGCAGCGCCCGGCATGCCGCGGTCGACAAAGTGGTGGAAGCCACGCGCCTGGTGCAGGCGCAGCGCCCGGCACTGGCCATCGATGGCGACGTGCAGCTCGATGCCGCCATCGTTGCCGAGATTGCCAGGAAGAAGATCGAGCACTCCAAGGTGGAAGGCCGCGCCAATGTACTGGTCTTTCCCAGCCTGGAAGCCGGCAATATCGGCTACAAGCTGGCCGAGCGCGTGGGCGGCGCCAAGGCCATCGGGCCCTTGCTGCAAGGGCTGCAGAAACCGGCCAACGATCTGTCGCGCGGCTGCAGCGCCGACGATGTGTTCTATGTGATCGCCGTCACCGCGGTGCAGGCACAGGCCGCCGCGCAGGGCCAGACGCAAGCCCCGATGGCCGCGTGCCAGCCATGACCGCAAGCCACCTGCTGCCGCTGCTCGCGCTGATGGGCGCGGCAAGCTACTTCCAGACGGTGACCGGCTTTGGCCTGGGCATGATCGTGATGGGCGCGACCAGCGGGCTGGACCTCGCGCCGGTGGCCACCGTCGCCACGCTGGTGAGCCTGGTGACACTCGCCAACAGCGCCGTGGCGCTGCCCGGCAAGCTGCATCACATCGACTGGCGCGCTGTGGGCGCGGCCACGCTCGGCATTCTGCCCTCGGTGGTGGTTGGCGTGCTGATCCTCGACTACCTGAGCAGCGCCGCCGCCGGCGTCCTGCAAATGCTGCTGGGCGCGGTGGTGCTGTACGGCGGCCTTAGCGCGGCGCTGCGCCCTGCCCCACTGCTGCGGCGCTCCGGTGATCGCAGCTTCTTTGTGAGCGGCATTTTTGGCGGGTTGCTTAGCGGCATGTTCGGCGTGTCCGGGCCGCCGCTGGTTTTTCAGTTCTATCGCCAGCCGCTCTCGCTGGTGGAGATCCGCTGCGCGCTGATTCTCGTGTTCACGGCGACCTCGGTCACGCGCACATTGTTCAGTGCGTGGCAGGGACAACTGAGTGCCGATATCTGGGTGCAGGCCGCGCTTGCCGTGCCGGTTGTGGCGTTGACCACGATTGCGGCCCGGCGGTATCCGCCACCGCTGTCGGCGGTGGCAACGCGGCGGATTGCATTTGGGGTGCTGGTGGTGATTGGGGGATACCTGATGCTGCCGGGGCTGATTGAGCTGGTAACTTAGCTCGCCACTTTGGGGTAGTGCCCACTTTTATCTGCAAACCCCCTTGTATTTTTCGCCAGGTGCGATATAGTCCTGCCCTCGCGTGCGGCTGTAGCTCAGTTGGATAGAGTACTTGGCTACGAACCAAGGGGTCGTGGGTTCGAATCCTGCCAGCCGCACCACCTGATACGAGTAGCAAACCAACGGCTTAGAGATTTTTGGTCTCTAAGCCGTTTTTGCGTTTACCTCAAGCAGGTACCGGACCCCGGCAATACGCTGAATCCGGGACGGATTTTCGATTGATTCCGCGGCCCGCATGCAGGCAGGCCACAACGCGCCCTCGGGCCAACGGCTGCCCCATACGATATGATCATCGCGGAACCCGCCAAGGCAGCGCTGTAGTCCAGCGCGCCTGGCGCGCCCTGCCAGGCCTCGGGCGCATGCCGATCACCCGGCCGGCCGAGGCTGGCGGCGACGACATGCCTTTGATCATCCAGTCGTCCAATCGTCCTATCGGCGTTACCAGAGAGCCAGACATGCGCATTCCGCCGCTGAAGTCGATCATCGCGTTCGAGAGCGTCGCGAGAACGAAAAGCGTAAGCCGGGCGTCCGAGGAACTGGGCCTGACCGCCTCAGCGGTGAGCCATCAGATTGCCAACCTCGAGACCATCATTGGCCAGCCGCTCTTCGTCCGGCAGGGGCGGGGCCTGGTTCTCACGCCAGTCGGCGAGCAATACCTGCGCGACGTGACGGGATCGCTTGCGGAACTGAACCGCGCCACCGAGCGCGCATCGAGCCAGGCTGAGGTCGAGATACTCAGGGTGCATTCGAGCCCGAGCTTCGGCCTGATGTGGCTGCTGCCGCGGCTGAAATCGTTCCAGGCCGACAATGGCGACATCCAGCTGAATATCGCCTGCTCCTACGAGGATGTCTCCTTCACCAGCGGCTACTACGACGTCGATATCCGCTACGGCTATGCGCACTGGCGCGACCTCCAGGTCAAGACACTGCGCAACGAGTTCATCGCGCCGCTGGCCTCTCCCGAGTACCTTGCCAGGCACCCTATCCGCACGCCCGCTGACCTGCTGGGCCAGCGCCTGGTTTTCTCCGAGACGCCGCTTGTCCAGTGGCAGCAGTGGTTCGCCAGGTTCGGCGTCTGCGCCGAGCACCAGGCATTCGACTTTTCCTTTGACCGCTCGTACATGTCGCTGGAGACCGCGGCCTTGGGCATTGGCGTTGCACTGGAAAGCATGCTGCTGGCGTCCGTCCATATCAGCAAGGGCACGCTGGTGCCGGTCTTTGACCAGACCTATGCGGTCGAGGTAGGCGGACACCACATTGTCTGCCCATCGCAGAATGCGGATCTGCCCCGCGTACAGCGGTTTCTCGACTGGATCGACCGCGAATTGAAGTAGACCTGCGGCATGTTTGTGGCCTAGGGATTGCCTTATGGATTGCCTTTTGGGCTGCCTTTATTGTGCATCGCACCATAGCCTCGCCTCCCGGAATCGAATCCCTCATCTGAAAATTTCTCAGCAATAGCTGAGGCGGACTGCGTTGATCCGCACCTCGCCAGGCACGACACTCAAGCCATCATTTCAACAGTCAGGAGACAGACATGATGCTCGAGAACAAAGTCGTGATCGTAACCGGCGCCGCATCCCCGCGCGGCATCGGCAGGGCAACGGCAAGCGCCCTTGCCGCGCAAGGCGCCAAGGTGGTGGTGCTGGACCTGCAGCAGGCAGACGCCGAACGGGCAGCGCTGGAACTTGGCGAAGGCCATCTCGGCATCGCATGCGATGTGACAGACCGGGAGGCCTGCCAGCGTGCGGCACAGGCTACCCTGGAAAAATACGGCCGGATCGATGGCCTGGTCAACAACGCCGGCATTACCCAACCGGTACGGACGCTGGACATCCAGCCCGCCAACTTCGATGCCGTCGTCGATGTGAACCTGCGCGGCACCCTCTACATGTCACAGGCCGTCCTCCCGCAAATGAAGGAGCAAAAGCGCGGCAGCATCGTTTGCATGTCGTCGGTGTCGGCGCAACGTGGCGGCGGCATCTTCGGTGGTCCGCACTACAGCGCGGCGAAGGCGGGCGTGCTTGGCCTGGCGCGTGCCATGGCCCGCGAATTCGGTGGCGACAACATTCGCGTCAACTCCATCACGCCGGGCCTGATCCAGACCGACATCACCGGCGACAAGCTCACGGTGGAAATGCGCGCCGACATCATCAAGGGGATTCCGCTGGGCCGCCTGGGCGACGCCGCCGACGTGGCCAACGCTTGCCTCTTCCTGATCAGCGACCTGTCCGGTTACCTGACGGGCATCACGCTCGACGTCAATGGCGGGATGCTGATTCACTGATCGTCCATCGGCTGCCGCCTTCAACGGGCGGAACATCGGGCCGAACATTCAGCGCACCCGGGCAAAACCGGGGCGCATGGCAGGAGACACCATGAAGACCAAGTACGCTTCGCCCGTCGCGGGCGATGTGGTGGCGCACGCGGATGCCGCCACCTTCGAATCGAAGACCTACGCAAAAGTGGTACGGCGCCTGATACCGTTCCTCATGCTCTGCTATCTCGGCGCCTACCTGGACCGGGTCAACGTGGGGTTCGCCAAGCTGCAGATGCTTAACGACCTGCGCTTCAGCGAAACGATCTATGGCCTGGGCGCCGGCATCTTCTTTCTTGGGTATTTCATCTTCGAAGTCCCGAGCAACATGATTCTGCATAAGGTGGGCGCGCGCAACTGGCTCGCGCGCATCATGCTGACGTGGGCTGTGATCTCGGCGAGCTTTGCGTTTGTCAGCACCCCCACCTCCTTTTACGTGTTGCGTTTCCTGCTAGGCGTGGCGGAGGCCGGATTTGCGCCTGGGGTCATTCTTTACATGACCTATTGGTTCCCTTCGGAACGGCGGGCCAAGGCGTTATCGATGTTCTTCATGGCCATACCGCTGGCCGGCATCGTGGGCGGCCCGCTCTCCGGCTACATCATGCATGCGTTCCACGGTGTGCTGGACCTGGCCGGGTGGAAGTGGTTGTTCATGCTGGAAGCACTGCCCTCGCTCTTTCTCGGCGTAGCCATCCTGCTCTACCTTGACAACGGCATCCAGAGCGCCAAGTGGCTCACCCAGGCAGAAAAGGCACTGCTTGCGCGGAACGTTGCCGGCGACAACGCGCAGAAGGTCATGCACGTGTCGACGCGCGCGTTCATCGCCGATCGCCGGCTCTGGCTGATGGCGGCCATCTACTTCTGCGTCGTGCTCGGCCAGTATGGCTTGACGTTCTGGCTGCCCACCATCGTCAGGAAGGCCGGTGTCGCGGATCCGCTGTGGGTTGGCATCCTCACCGCCTTGCCGTACCTGTGCGCGATCATCGCGCTGCCGTTGGTCGGCATGAGCGCCGACCGCCACCGCGAGCGGCGCCTGCACCTGGCGATCCCGATGCTGGTGGCGGCAGCTGCCTTTGCGACGCTTCCCCTGCTTGGCAGCGTCGCGGCTTCGATCGTCTGCCTGAGCATCGCCGCAGCCGGCATCCTGACTTCATCATCGCAGTTCTGGGCATTGCCCACCGCGCTACTGGGCGGCATGTCGGCAGCTGCCGGGATCGCCGCGGTCAATTGCTTTGCCAACCTGGCCGGCTTCTTTTCCCCGGCCATCGTAGGCTGGCTCAATGACCTGACCGGCAAATCCACGGCCGGCCTGATCTTCATCTCGGTTGCCATCGTTCTTGGCGCGTCGCTGGTCTTCCTTGTCCCGGCAAGGACCGTCAACCGTTGAAACTTCCCCTTGACCAACAGATACAGATACACGCAGGAGACGAACATGAATGCATCATCATCCGACGCGCCCGTGCCATTGCCAGAGCGCGCCTATCGCATCCGCAGGAATGCCCTGTTGATGGGTGAAGTGCAGGGCCAGGGCTATATCGGGCAAGCACTCGACATTGCAGACGTCCTTGCCGTCGCGTACTTCGGTGCCATGCGCTACCGGCCGGAAGATCCGGAGTGGGAGGGGCGCGATCGCTTCCTCCTGTCCAACGGGCACTACGCCATTGCCCTGTACGCCGCCTTGTTCGAAGCAGGCATCCTGCCAGCGGACGAACTGGCGACGTATGGCAGCGACGATAGCCGCCTGCCGATGTCAGGCATGGCAAGTTATACGCCAGGCATGGAGATGTCTGGCGGATCCCTGGGACAAGGCCTGACGATTGCCGTTGGCCGCTGCCTTGGCCTCAAGCGCAAGGGCTCCGATGCCTTTGTCTATACGCTGTTCTCCGATGGCGAACTGGATGAAGGCGCGATCTGGGAAGGGATCATGTCGGCGAGCCACTGGAAGCTGGACAACCTCATCGCCATTGTCGACGTCAACAACCAGCAGGCCGACGGGCCATCGACGCAGATCATGGCGTTCGAGCCGCTGGTGGAAAAGCTGGAGGCGTTCGGCTGGTTCACGCAGCGCGTCGATGGCAACGATATCGCGGCGGTTGCGGCGGCATTCGACGCGGCGCGGTCGCATCCGGGCGCGCAGCCCCGCATGATTGTCTGCGATACGCGCATGGGCTGCGGCGTTCCTTTCCTGGAACAACGCGAGAAGAACCACTTTATCCGCGTCGACGCCCACGAGTGGCAGCTCGCGCTGGAGGCACTGGAAGCCGGGAGGCAAGCATGAGCAACGCAACCTTGAACAAGCCGCGTCTGAAGACGTCAGCCATGATCGCATCGATAGCCGCAGAGGGCCAGGCGACGCGCCCTGCCCCGTTCGGACACGCGCTCGTGGAACTGGCCCGCAACAAGCCCGACGTCATCGGCATGACGGCGGACCTCGGCAAGTACACCGACCTGCATCTCTTTGCGAAGGCGTTCCCCGAGCGCTACTACCAGATGGGCATGGCCGAGCAGTTGCTGATGGGCGCCGCCGCCGGCCTTGCGCACGAGGGGGCACAACCCTTTGTCACCACGTACGCGGTGTTTGCCACGCGCCGCGCCTATGACTTCATGCACCAGGCCATCGCCGAAGACAACCTGGACGTGAAGATCGTCTGCGCGCTGCCCGGCCTGACGACAGGCTACGGGCCAAGCCATCAGGCTGCCGAGGACCTGGCGTTGATGCGCGCGATGCCAAACATGACCGTCATCGATCCGTGCGACGCGCTGGACATCGAGCAAATGGTGCCGGCCATCGCGGCGCATCGCGGCCCTGTCTACGCGCGGCTGCTGCGCGGCAACGTTCCCGTGGTGCTCGATGAATATGACTATCGCTTTGAGCTAGGCAAGGCAAAGCTGCTGCGCGACGGCGCGGAGGTGCTGGTGATTTCGTCGGGCATCATGACGATGCGCACGCTCGAAGTGGCCAAGGCGCTGGAGGCGGATCGCATCGGCACGGCCGTGCTGCACGTGCCGACGGTCAAGCCCCTAGACACCGAAACCATCGTGCGCGAGGCAAGACGCTCTGGCCGGCTCATCGTTGTTGCCGAGAACCACACGGTGATCGGTGGCCTTGGCGAAGGCGTGGCGGCCGCGCTGATGCGCGCGGGCGTTAGCGCGCCATTCCGGCAGATTGGCCTTCCGGATGCGTTCCTCGACGCCGGGGCATTGCCTACGCTGCATGATCGCTACGGCATTTCGACCAACGTCATGGCGGCAACCATCAAGGGTTGGCTCGGCTAAGGGGAGCCAAGCCGCGGCGGCTCGGCTGCGGGGAGGCCAATCACCGCCTCCACCCAATCCACCCCACAATCTCCCCGAACACCGGCATGTCCATCGGCACAGACAAGTCCAGCGCCAGGTTGCGGCGGTAATACGGACTCAGGTCCAGCCCCACGCCAAGCCCCAGCACCTCCACGTCGCGCAGCGTTTCATGCCGCGCCACCACTTCCTTCAGGTGGTTGTCCAGGTAAAACGCATCGTTGGCTTGCCCCGTGGCGCTGTCCATCGGGCTGCCGTCCGAGATCACGATCAGGATCCGGCGGGCCTCGGCGCGGGCCAGCAACCGCGCGCAGGCCCAGTCGACCGCCTCGCCGTCCACGCCTTCGCGGAACAGGTCGGCCTTGAACAGCGCGGCGATGCTGGCACGGGCCCGCCGCCAGCTTGTGGCGGCGTCCTTGAACACCATGTGGCAGGTTTCATTGAGCCGGCCGGGATGCGCGGGGCGGCCCCGGGCCAGCCAGTCGAGCCGGGCGCGGCCGCCATTCCACGCGCCGGTGGTGAAGCCCAGCACCTCGCTGGCCACGCCGGCCTGGTCGAGCGCGCGGGTGAGGATGTCGACCATCATGGCGACCGGCTCGATATGCGCTTTCATCGAGCCCGAGCAATCGATCAGGAAGCTCACCGCGCAATCCGCCTGCAGCCGGTGCCGCTCTTGCCGGAACAGCCGGCGCTCGGCCGGCGAGCTGACCAGTTGCGCGAGGCGCCGGCCGTCTATGCGGCCGTCTTCCTCGCCGAAGGACCAGCCATCGCGCTGCGGCACGGCGAGCGATGCCGTAAGCGCGCGCGCCAGCGTTGCCACGTTGATGCCTTGTTCGGCGATGCGCCGGTCCAGGCGTTCGCGATATTCCGCCAGCAGATCGTTGCGCACCAGCGTGCCGGGGGCGATTTCCCGGTCGTAGCGCGTGGTGTAGGCGCGGTAGCCGTGGTCGGATGCGTGCAGCACGCGGCTGTTGCCGGTGGCGGCCATGGCCATGGCTTCGACCTCATCGTCCTCGAAGCCGAGCGCTAGTGAGAACGCCACGCGCACGGCTTCGTTGTCTTCCGCGTCTTCGGCATCGCCTTGCGCGCCGCCCGGGTGGTTTGCGCGCAGCATCTCGCCCACCAGGCGAGCCAGTTCGAGGGCATGGACGGCAAATGCGCCCTGCTCCGCACGGTGCCGGCGCAAGCCCGCCAGCGACACGCCGAGCGCCGGCACGATGGCCGCGCGCGTGGCTTCGATCAGGTCTTCGGTGTCTTCCAGCACCGGCCAGCCGGACAGGCGCGACCATGCGATCTGCGCCACGGTGTAGAGCAGGATACCAAGGTGGCTCTCGGCCAGGCCGCTGCGATGGAACGCGCGGGACCAGGCCTCGAAGCGGTGGCGCAGGTTCTGCGCCAGGCCGGGCATGCCGGCGGGCAGCCGGGATTCGCAGCGCAGTTGTTCCAGCAGTTCGAATACCAGCCGTTCCACCGGATCTGCCGGGCACAACTGCTTGTGCAGATCCGCGTTGGAATGCGCAAGCCGCAACGCCGCGCCATCGGCAGCGCCGCGCAGGGACGCAAAATCGTCCGCCTGCGGGTCGGTGCGCAGATGCGGCGCATGCAGCGGCAGTGGCCGCAGATCGCGGCACAGGCGGCCATCGCGGTAATGCAGCGCGCCGTCGCCGGTGAGGGCGCGCACCGCCGCCGCGCACAGGGCCTCGCGCTGCTGGCCGCGGCGGGCTGCCTGCCGGTCCGTCGTCATCAGCGCGGCTCCGGCACACCGTTGCGCGCGGCTTCCACCTCCCGGCCAAAGCAGCGCTGGAAGTACTCGCCCACGATCGGGCGCTCTGCGTCATCGCATTTGTTGAGAAAGCTCAGCCGGAACGCCAGCGCCGGATCGCGGAAGATCTGGCAGTTCTCCGCCCAGCTGATCACCGTGCGCGGCGACATCAGCGTGGACAGGTCGCCCGTGGCAAAGCCCTTGCGCGTGAGCTCGGCCACGCTCACCATCGACTCGATCAGCGCACGGCCGGCGTCATCGGCCAGCTCCGGCACGCGGGCCAGCACGATGCCGGCCTCTTCCGCGCGCGGCAGGTAGTTGAGCGTGGCGACCACGTTCCAGCGGTCCATCTGCGCGTGGTTCAGCATCTGGGTGCCGTGGTACAGGCCGTTCAGGTTGCCGAGCCCCACCGTGTTGGTGGTGGCGAACATGCGGAACGACGGATGGGGATGGATCACGCGGTTCTGGTCGAGCAGCGTGAACTTGCCGTCGCGCTCCAGCATGCGCTGGATCACGAACATCACATCGGGGCGGCCCGCATCGTATTCGTCAAAGATCAGCGCCACCGGGCGCTGCAGCGCCCACGGCACGATCCCTTCCTGGAATTCGGTGACCTGGCGGCCGTCGCGCACCACGATGGCGTCCTTGCCGACCAGGTCCAGCCGGCTG
Source organism: Cupriavidus sp. 8B (assembly GCF_054589115.1). Lineage (NCBI taxonomy): Bacteria > Pseudomonadati > Pseudomonadota > Betaproteobacteria > Burkholderiales > Burkholderiaceae > Cupriavidus > Cupriavidus sp. 8B. Next base: position 10,379 of record NZ_BAAILO010000146.1, read on the forward strand.
ATATGGCCGTCGAGGTTCACGCGCACGCAAGGCCAGTTCAGGCGCGCCGCCACCTGCTCGATATGGGTCGACTTGCCGGTGCCGTGCAGCCCCTGCACCATTACGCGGCGATCCCGCGTAAAGCCGGCAAGAATCGCCAGCGTCACTTCCGGGTTGAAGCGGTAGGCCTCGTCGATCTCCGGCACGTGATCGTCGCGCTCGCTGAATGCCGGCACCATCAGGCCGGAGTCGATGCCAAACAGGGTGCGCACCGCGACCATCTTGTCCGGTTTGCCAGTCACGATATCCATCACGTTGGTCTCCTTTGGGCGCCGCCCTTTCAGCCATGATAGAGCAGTTTCAATTTTAGATACAAATCATCTCGTTTATTGAAATCACCTATTGACCTTCGACGCGGGCCGACCTACATTTCACTCAACAAACACTTTTCGGGACGATTAGTTCCGTTTTGATAACTAGACCGGAGACACACCATGAGTGAACACCTGCCTGAAGCCCTCAAGACCAGCGCGCTGCCCGCCACCACCGGCCCGCAGGAGATGACTCCGTCGGAAGCCTTTGTCGAGACCCTCGCCGCCAACGGCGTCACCGACATGTTCGGCATCATGGGTTCGGCCTTCATGGACGCCATGGACATCTTCGCCCCCGCCGGCATCCGCCTGATCCCCGTGGTGCACGAGCAAGGCGCAGGGCACATGGCCGATGGCTATGCCCGCGTCTCGGGCCGCCACGGCGTGGTCATCGGCCAGAACGGCCCTGGCATCAGCAACTGCGTCACCGCCATCGCCGCCGCTTACTGGGCACATAGCCCGGTGGTCATCGTCACCCCCGAGGCCGGCACCATGGGCATTGGCCTGGGCGGCTTCCAGGAAGCCAAGCAGTTGCCGATGTTCCAGGAGTTCACCAAGTACCAGGGGCACGTCACCCACCCGGCCCGCATGGCCGAGTTCACCGGCCGCTGCTTTGACCGCGCCATGGCCGAGATGGGCCCGACCCAGCTCAACATCCCGCGCGACTACTTCTACGGCCAGATCAAGGCCGAGATCCCCCTGCCCCAGCGCCTGGACCGCGGCCCCGGCGGCGACCAGCGCCTGAACGAAGCCGCCGAGCTGATCGCCAAGGCCAAGTTCCCCGTCATCATCTCCGGCGGTGGCGTGGTCATGGCCGACGCCATCGAGGAATGCCAGGCACTGGCCGAGCGGCTCGGCGCGCCGGTGGTCAACAGCTACCTGCATAACGACTCCTTCCCCGCCAGCCACCCGCTGTGGTGCGGCCCGCTCGGCTACCAGGGCTCCAAGGCAGCCATGAAGCTACTCGCCCGCGCCGATGTGGTCATCGCCCTCGGTTCGCGCCTCGGACCCTTCGGCACCCTGCCCCAGCACGGCATGGACTACTGGCCCAAGCACGCCAAGATCATCCAGATCGACGCCGACCATAAGATGCTCGGCCTGGTGAAGAAGATCTCGGTGGGCATCTGCGGCGATGCCAAGGCAGCCGCCGTCGCCCTGACCGAGCGCCTGGCCGGCCGCACGCTGGCGTGCGACGCCTCGCGCGAAGACCGCGCCGGCCAGATCGCCGCCGAGAAGGCCGCGTGGGAGAAGGAACTCGACGAGTGGACCCACGAGCGCGACCCGTACAGCCTGGACATGATCGAGGAACAGAAGCAGGAGCGCACGCCCACCGGCGGCCACTACCTGCATCCGCGCCAGGTGCTGCGCGAGCTGGAAAAGGCCATGCCGGAAGACGTGATGGTGGCAACCGACATCGGCAACATCAACTCGGTGGCCAACAGCTACCTGCGCTTCAACAAGCCGCGCAGCTTCTTTGCCGCCATGAGCTGGGGCAACTGCGGCTACGCCTTCCCCACCATCATGGGCGCCAAGGTGGCCGCACCGCATCGCCCGGCCGTGTCATACGCCGGTGACGGCGCCTGGGGCATGAGCCTGATGGAGACCATGACCGCCGTGCGCCACAACATCCCGGTGACGGCCGTGGTGTTCCA
>NZ_BAAILO010000147.1:0-254 GCF_054589115.1 Cupriavidus sp. 8B
AACCGCCGCTTCGTGGCGGGCGAGCTGGACAACCAGAGCTTTGCCGAGATCGCCCGCGCCATGGGTGCCGAAGGCATCGTGGTGGACAAGCTGGAGGACGTGGGCCCGGCACTCAAGCGCGCCATCGACCTGCAGATGAACCACGGCAAGACCACCATCATCGAGATCATGTGCACCCGTGAGCTCGGCGACCCGTTCCGCCGCGATGCGCTGGCCAAGCCCGTGCGCATGCTCGACAAGTACAAGGACTACGT
>NZ_BAAILO010000148.1:0-713 GCF_054589115.1 Cupriavidus sp. 8B
TGGCGAGGTGCGCGGCGGCGAAGCCTTCGACCTCTTGCAGGCGCTCAACACCGGCCACGACGGCGGCATGGCGTCGCTGCACGCCAACAACGCCCGATCCGCCCTGTCGCGGCTGGAGAGTCTGGCGATGCTCGGCATCCCAACCGGCTCCCGCTGGGAGTTGGACGACATGCGCAAGCTCATCGCCGAATGCTTCCACTACGTTCTGCATCTGCGCCGCACCGGCGAGATGCGGCATGTCTCGGAAATCCTGGAAATTCAGGGATTCAAACAAGGCGACTACGTCGTCAATCGCGTTTTCTAACTGGGAGTTCAACAAACCATGTTCCGTTCCAACCGACCAGCGGGGATGCAGCTCAACGCCGCCCGCACCCGTTCGCAGCAGACTGCCCTGGTGCTGGGCGCGACGCTTCTCCTGTGCGCCCAGAGCGCATTCGCTGCCGACCTCGGTCTCTTCAGTGGCCTGACCAACATCATTTGCTCGATCCAGGCGCTGGTCAGTGGTCCAATCCTCTTCGTGATCGGCGTGGTGGTCATCATCTTGGGTGCGATCGGCATTGCCAACTCCGAGTCGACCATCGTCAAGGTCGTCATGACGGCCATCGTGGGCATCGGCCTGGCAGCTGCCGCGATTCCCATCGCCAAGAACCTCGGTCTCACCCAGTACTGCTGATCATGCGCCAGCACACCGTCAGCCGGTCATTGTCCTTGCC
>NZ_BAAILO010000149.1:0-5611 GCF_054589115.1 Cupriavidus sp. 8B
AAGGCGGCGTGACTTTGACTCAGGCTTCAGTAAGGAACTTGGGAACCTGTCGTCCCGATGCGAAGGGAGAAATCCAAGCGGAAGGCCTCCGCAAGGCACGCGCGACGACACAGCCGTCCGCTATGCGGTCTGCAGAGTCCAAGCAAGCGACCATCAAGCGAGGTAGACGATGAGCAAAGCTGCGATGGTTGCGCTCTACGCGCGGGTATCCTCCGAACAGCAAAACAAACGCGGCACCATTGAAAGCCAGATCGCTGCACTGAAGGAGCGTATTTCAGCTGACGGCGCGCAGATCGTCGACGACATGTGTTTCGTTGACGCTGGCGTGAGCGGTGCGACGCTGATTAGACCTCAATTGGAGCGCCTCAGGGACTGTGCCGCGCTCGGTACGATCGATCAGCTGTACATCCTGTCACCGGACCGGCTGGCGCGCAAATATGCGCACCAGGCGCTGCTGATGGAAGAGTTCTCGGCCTGCGGTGTCCAGGTGGTGTTCCTCAATCACGCGATCGGTACGACGCCGGAAGAGTCGCTGCTATTGCAGATGCAGGGAATGATCGCAGATGATGCGGAGCGCGGAATTATGCAAAGCCACACCGCCAAAGTGGCGGCGTAGCTTGCATCTCAGCGGTACTGCACTCTGCATTATTCCGGCTCGAACAATGAGGCGATCAGCGCATCCGGCGCCTTGAATCGGCCGCGACGCAAGCCAAGAGACAATACCGCCTCCATAGCATCGAGCTTCTCCAACGGATCTACACGTAGGTAAATCTCGGTCGTGCGAGTGTCAGCATGGCCAAGCCACAAAGCCACCTTGCGGATGTCCCGAGTGGCCTGAAGCATAGTTATAGCGCAGCCATGCCGGAGCTGATGAGGAGACACAGAGCGCCCGTTCAAAGAGGCGCATGTTTTCGCGGCGGTGCAGGCGTGTTTGTCGAGGACGTACTCGAAGCCGGCTCGGGTCATTGCGTCTCCTTGCGCATTCACGAATAGCTCGGGGACCGGAACCTTGCCCCGCACTGCGAGCCAGGCTCGGAGATCTGCAGTGGTCGCCTTCCAGAGCGGAAGGCATCGCTCCCGCCGACCCTTCCCGAGAACGCGAATGCTCGGTGTTCGCTGCAGGGACAAGTTCTCTAACAGTAGCCCTACCAATTCGGAAACACGTAGGCCGCAGGCGAAGCAGAGGTGCAACATTGCGCGGTCGCGAATTCCAAGGCGTGTTGTGATGTCTGGCGCGTCGATGAGGGCGCAAACTTCGTCCTTCGTGAGATGCCGTATTAGCGCTTGGTCATGCCGCTTTCCGGGGATGGCGTGAATTTGCCTCGCCTGTGCCAGGGCGGAAGGCACGCTGAACTCAACATAGTGGAAGAAGGCTTTGATGGCGGCCAGCCGTCCGTTTCGCGTGGCCGCCGAGTTGCCGCGTTGTTCCTCGATGTAGGCAAGGAAAGCAAGAATCAGCTCAGCATCGATCTGCTCGATGCACAGCTGTGAGGGCCGGATCCCAAGGCGCTTGCTAGCGAAGATGAACAGAAGGCGAAAGGCGTGGGCGTAAGTGCCACATGTGTGAGGGCTGTAGCCGCGCTCGATCGGCATGTGTTCGCGCAGGAAACGGGTGATTAACGGTGCGACGGGTGTCATATGCCCTCCCTTGCGACCAGCGCTTCGGCCGCGGCGGCGATATCGGCCAGCAGCTCTGGGGTGGCCTCCAGGTACCAATAGGTATTAGCGATGTCTGCATGGCCCATATACGTTGCTAGCGCAACGAAGTGACGGGCGACCGCCTCGCGTCGCGTCGGGCACCGCTCCAGAGCTCGTGTTGCGAAGGTGTGCCTCAGATCAACCATGCGCGGCTGGCGCATTCGTGCTGGAGCAATCCCGGCAAGTCGACGTACCCGGCGGAAGGTATTCCCCACAGTGCTGGAGGCAATCCGCCGGGCTCCCGCCGACAGAAATACGTGGTCGTCCGTCACCGCCAGCTGGCAGCGCGCTTCGAGGTATCGGTTGAGTGCGCTCGCCGCTGTGGCGTGCAAGGGGACGAGGCGGCTTTTTCCAAACTTGGCACGCCGGATCCGCAGGATGCCATCGGCCATTACGTCGTCCAGCCTGAGGTCAAGTGCTTCCGACACGCGGAGCCCGGTCGCGGCAATAAGTCCGAACATTGTCGCGTACACCTCGCGTCGAAGCGGGTACGTCAGACGCAGACGGCTGGCTGCCACGACGAGTTGCGTCAGTTCCTCCGGCGCGTAGATATAGGGCAAGCGCCGGCGTTTGGTGAAATGGAACAGGTTGTCCGGGACCTCATGAATCGGATTCTCGGCTTGTAGGAAGCGGCCAAACTGCGCAACGTCTCGCAATCGAATGTGCCGAACGTTCGGTGAGGAACCCTCGGTCGCCCAGTCCACCGCGGTGGAAACGCGAACGTGGATGTCGCCCCTGGCGGTCGCGAACTTGGCGAACGCGCGAAGGTTTATCGATACCTCACGAAGCTTGAAGCCCAGTGCCTGGCGAAGCGCGAGGTAGCGTTCGGCATCGGCGATTAGCATGATGACACCCCCGGCCACGGCTGAGCAATTTCCGACAGCAGCCCGAAGTCCACCTTGGCGTAGTGAGCCGTCGTCATAGGAGAGCGATGCCGTAGGACCGCACCGACGTCCGCCAGGGATGCCCCCTGCCGGAGCATCGCAGTAGCGGCTGAGTGTCTCAGAACATGAGCGCCGTTGACTGGCGATTTGACTCCCGCCCTGCGCAGTGCGCTCCGCACGATATGAGTGACAGAGGCGCGCGTTAACGCACGCAGTGGAGCCAAGACGGTCGTAAAGACCTCGGGTACCTGCAACGATGGTCTACCCTGCTTCAAATAAAGCAAAATCGCGTCACCGACCTCCTGCGATAGTGGTAGTGCCTCCTGGTGACGTCCCTTCCCGCAGACAGTGATGCACCCGTGGTACCAGTCGATGTCGGCGAATTTGAGCTGGGCGACCTCGCTAGCGCGCAGCCCGAGCCGGGCCAAAAGCAGGAGCACGGCCCTATCCCGCAACCCGTTGGCGTTGTCAGAACAAGAGCCGACGACCCGCTCGATATCCTTCGCCACGAGAAATCGGGGGACTGCCGAGAGTTGCCAGCATGCGAAACCAGGGATGGCATGCTCCATACCCGGAGGGCATTGTCCGGTGGCACCGAGAAAGCGAAGGAAGGAGCGTACGGCAACAGTGATGCTCTTGGCATTTTGAATTCCATGCGGACGCGCGCGGTCAAGGACGAAGGCGCGTAGCGCCTCGGCAGAATAGGCATGTGCGTCATCGCCGAGCGCGGTGCATAGCCCCACAAGGGTTCGCTGATAGATGTCGAGCGTCGCTTCAGTCAACCCGCGATGCTTGTACATCCATGAACGGAATTCTCCGAGTACAGGCCAGAGCTCACTGGCGCATGGCGGAGTCACGGGGGGCGGAAGCTCACCCTGCTGTCGCAGGAATCGGATGAACACCGAGGCTGCCGTCAAGGATTGGCGATTGGCTCCGCGACTATACGAGACGCGCCGCTTCTCCTGAAGCGCCAGCTCGCAGGCCTCGAACCCCGAAAGCAGTTCTTGCGCGCTAAACCCGCTGGCGAGCATCCAATCCGTCCAGCCCGCGAGGCAGCGCAGCATCCAGTCGATTGTGGTAGGGGCATACCCACAGCGGTGGAGCCAGTCGGCAAAGCCGTCGATGTGATCTGCAGCGGGGCCCGCGCGGAGTCGCCCCCGGGTAACAGGTGACTTCAAGTGTGTTTCAAGCATGATAGTCTCACTTGGTTGAAGGGAGACTCAGTATGTGAGCGAGGCAGCCCGACCTGGCGATGCTGATTTATGCATTGAGCGGCGCAGCCCATCTAGGCAGCAGGCTGAGCTAACGCGATTCGCCTGCCCGATGGAACAGGGCATTTGCGGTAGTTGCGTCGCGGCCGATTCAAGGCGCTGGACGCGCTGATCGCCTCATTGTTCGAGCCGGAATAATGCAGAGTGCAGTACCGCTAAGATGCAAGCTACGCCGCCACTTTGGCGGTGTGGCTTTGCATAATTCCGCGCTCCGCATCATCTGCGTTTTGCAGTTCTATGCAAAACGCAGAATACGAACGGGCGAAGATCGCCGAGCGTCACCGTCGTGGCAAGCTTCACGGCGCAAAACGCGGCAGTGTCAATGTCCTGTCCGGGGCGCCCTACGGCTACCGCTACATTCGCCGGCAACTCGACGGAACGCCGGCCCGGTACGTTATCGAGTTGCCCCAGGCTGCAACGGTGCGGGCGATTTTCCAGTGGGTGGGGATGGACCGCCTGAGCATAGGGGACGTGGTACGCCGCCTCGCCGAGTCGGGTACCGTGACGGCGTCGGGCAAGCCATACTGGGACCGTAGTGTGGTGTGGGGCATATTGCGCAATCCTGCGTACATGGGGCGAGCTGCGTTCGGCAAGACGCAGTCGCGCGATCACCTGCAGGTCCGCGTGCGTGCACAGCGCCACAGTGCTGACGTGCCCAGAATGCCGAACTCGACAACACGCACCGAACCGCAGGACTGGATCGAGATCCCAGTTCCGGCCATCGTCAGCGAGGCGCTGTTCCAGGCGGCTCAGGAACAGCTTGCCGAGAACCGCAAGCTGGCGCGCCAGAGGCGCGACAGTGCACCGCTACGCCTGCTGCAAGGGTTGACGGTATGCGGCCAGTGCCATTACGCCTATTACGCAAAGAAGGTGAGCAAGGCTGCGGCTAAGGGGCATCAGCGGGACTACGCCTATTACCGCTGTGTTGGGACCGATGCCTACCGTTTCGGCGGCCACCGCATCTGTGACAATCTGCAGGTACGAACAGACAGGCTCGATGAGCTGGTATGGCAGCAGGTTGTGGAATTGCTCAGTCATCCAGAACGCTTGAAGAGCGAATATGAGCGTCGACTGGATATGATGGAGCGCAACGAGAAGAGTGCCTTCGACACAAGCAGCAACCTAGAAAAGCAACGGCTGCAGCTAGAAAAGGGAAAGTCCCGGCTGATCGACAGCTATGCGGACGGCATCCTCGATAAGTCCGACTTCGAACCGAAGATGCAGCAGTTGAGGAATCGGCTTGAGCAGATTGACCAGCAGATCCTTGAATCCAGGCAGCAAGGCGCGGTGCAAAGCGAGCTGTTTCTGGTCATCAATCGGCTCGAGGAATTTGCAGGCGCTGTCACCAATAAACTGGACACGATTGATCTTGAGACGAAGCGCAGGATCGTATTGGGTCTGGTCAAGCGCGTCGAAATCCACAAGGACGAAATCGTCGTTGTGTTCAGGGTTGACCCACAGCCTGGGGCTTTTGACAGCGAAAATTCGAATGATTCAGACGACGGAGTGAAAAGTATGCAACGTTGTAAGCGGCGTAGTCAGTCCGGTGCTGGCTAACCTGTTTCTCCACTATGCGTTCGACCGGTGGATGTGCAAGCATCACCCGGACGTGCCATTCGAGCGCTATGCTGATGACGCCATCTGTCATTGCAAGAGCGAAGTGCAGGCGCGAGGGCTCAAGCAGGGGCTGGAGATGCGGCTGGCCGAATGCAAGCTGGATCTGCATCCGGAAAAGACCAAAATCGTGTACTGCAAGCA
>NZ_BAAILO010000150.1:0-66189 GCF_054589115.1 Cupriavidus sp. 8B
GCTGCAAGGCAAGCGCGAGGGCGACAAGTTTTACCGTGCCAACGGGGACGTTCTTCAGGCGGATACCAATGCAGCGCGGAACGTGCGGGACAGGATACACGACCGGGACATTACCCGGTATATGCCTCACCTCCAGGTGAAGCAGATTCTGCTCGCGCGCTCCTCCGGCGCAACTGAGCGTCAAGGGGCTTCAGTTGGGCGGCGCAAGCCGCGTCAACGAAGTGCGGATAAATCCAATGCTCAACTTTGAGCAGATTTTATGGAACAGACATGACGACCCTTGAAGAAGGGCAACTGATGTGGACGCCATCGCCGGCGTTCCGCGACGGCAGCCGCATTGCGCACTTCATGGGCTGGCTGGAGAGCGAGCGCGGCCTCGCCTTTGCCGATTACGCCGCGCTGTGGCAGTGGTCGGTGACCGACCTGGAAGCCTTCTGGGACGCCATCCGCGCCTATTTCGACCTGCGCTTCGACACCCCGCCCACGCGCGTGCTCGCCAGCGCCCAGATGCCCGGTGCGCGCTGGTTCGAAGGCGCCAGCCTCAACTATGTGCAGCAGGTGTTCCGCCATGCCGGCAGCGGCGCCGCGCGCCAGCGCACGGCCATCCGCTACGCCGGTGAATCCATCGCGGTCACCGACCTGAGCTGGGATGCGCTGGAGCAGCAGGTTGCCTCGCTGGCGCATGCCTTGCGCGGCATGGGCGTGGCGCGCGGTGACCGCGTGGTGGGCTACCTGCCGAACATTCCCGCCACCGTCGTCGCCTTCCTGGCCACCGCCAGCCTGGGCGCGACCTGGTCGGGCTGCGCGCCCGACATGGGCCAGGTCGCGGTAATCGACCGCTTCCGCCAGATTGAGCCCAAGGTGCTGATCGCAGTCGATGGCTACCGTTACGGCGGCAAGCCCTACGACCGGGCACCGGTGCTGGCCGACCTGGCCGCCGCCCTGCCCTCGCTCACGGACCTGGTGCTGGTGCCGGGCGAGCATGCCGATGCGCAGGCCGGCCCGGACGCCATCCCGCTCCCCGCCAACGTGCGCCGCCACACATGGCAGGCGGTGCTGGCGCATAGCGTGGCGCTGGCGATCGAGTCCGTGCCGTTCGACCACCCGCTGTGGATCGTCTATTCGTCAGGCACCACCGGCATGCCCAAGCCCATCGTGCATGGCCACGGCGGGATCGTCATCGAGCAGCTCAAGCTGATGGCCTTTCACAACAACCTCGGGCCGGACGACGTCTTCCATTGGTACAGCAGCAGCGGCTGGATCATGTGGAACGCGCAGATCGCAGGCCTGCTGCTGGGCAGCACCATCGCACTCTACGACGGCAATCCCGCGTGGCCCGATGGCGGTGTGCTTTGGCGCTTCGTGGACGCCGCCCGCGTCACCGCCTTTGGCGCGGGCGCGGCGTTCTTCACCGCCGGCATGAAGGCGGGGATCGAACCCGCCCGCCTGGCCGACCTTTCCCGGCTGCGCGCGCTCGGCTCGACCGGCTCGCCGCTGCCGGCCGAAGCCTATGACTGGATCTACCGCCACGTGGGCGCGGACATCTGGCTTGCGCCGATGAGCGGCGGCACCGACTTCGCCGGCTCGTTCGTGGCAGGCTGCCCGATCCTGCCGGTCTACTCGGGCGAGATGCAGTGCCGCTGCCTGGGTGCGAAAGTCGAAGCCTTCGACGAAGCGGGCAACGCGCTGGTGGGCGAAGTGGGCGAGCTGGTCTGCACGGCGCCCATGCCGTCGATGCCGCTGTTCCTCTGGGGCGACACGGACGGGCAGCGTTACCGTGACAGCTACTTCGACACCTATCCCGGCGTGTGGCGCCACGGTGACTGGATCAAGATCACCGCGCACGGCGGCGCCATCATCTACGGCCGCTCGGACGCAACCATCAACCGCCACGGCATCCGCATGGGCACCAGCGAGCTGTACCGCGTGGTGGAGGACCTGCCGGAAGTGCTCGACAGCATGGTGGTGGACCTCGAATACCTGGGGCGCGATTCGTACATGCCGCTGTTCGTGGTGCTGCGCGAGGGCATGGTCCTGGACGATGCATTGCGTGACACCATGCGCGCGCGCATCCGCTGCGCGCTGTCCTCACGCCATGTGCCCAACGAGATCCTGCAGGTGCCCGGCGTGCCGCGCACGCTGTCGGGCAAGAAGATGGAAGTGCCCATCAAGAAGCTGCTGCTGGGCCACCCGCCCGACAAGATCGCCAACCGCGACGCCATGGCCAACCCGGGAACGCTGGACTGGTACTTCGCCTACGCCGAGCGCTTTATCGCGGCGCGCGCCAGCGAATCCGCGGCGGTGTGAAACGAACAAGGGCGCACCGCGGCGCAAAACGCCGCGGTGCGCCCTCTTCCATCTCCTGGCAAGAAGGTCAGAACTCCACTTCGAGTTCGCTGATTTCGTCGGGCTCCTTCTTCGCCGCGGCAATCCATTCCTGCAACTCGGGCATGGCGAGTATCTGCTTGCAGTACTCCACCGGCGCCGGATCCAGCATCACGCCGTAGGTCACGAAGCGCGTCACCACCGGCGCGTACATCGCATCGGCCATGGTGCGCGTCGCACCAAACAGGTAGGGGCCGCCGTATTGCGTCAGGCACTCGGTCCAGATCTGCGTGATACGGTCGATGTCGGCCTGCGCGCGCGACCACACCTTGAAGCCAGGAAAATGCCCCTTCAGGTTCATCGGCAACGCCGCGCGCATGGCGGCGAAGCCCGAGTGCATCTCGCCGCAGATGGCGCGGCAATGCGCGCGCGCGGCGCGATCATCCGGCAGCAGTCCGGCCTTGGGGCGGACCTCGTTGAGATACTCGGCGATGGCCAGCGTGTCCCACACTGTCACGCCCTGATGCAGCAGGCGTGGAACGAGGATCGAAGGCGACAGCAGCAGGATTTCCGCGCGCGCCGCGGCGTCGTCGGGGGGCACCAGCACCTCCTCGAATTCCAGCCCCGCGAAGCGCACCAGCAGCCAGCCGCGCAGCGACCACGATGAATACGTCTTACTGCTGATGGTGAGTGTCGTCCTTGCCATCCCGCCTCCTTGCCACCTGGAAAAGCCGTTGCATGGCGGGCGAACCCCGTCATCTGTGTGCCAGCAGACGGTGCGCCCGTGCCTCTCGCTGCAGTGTCGCGCTATGCGTTGTGTGCTTTGTGCTAGCTGCTTCTACTATGAATTTGTACTACATCATGGCGGGAACATTAGTCCTGCTTGCGCTTACCTTGACGGGATGCAAAGGCATGCGCCGAGCCTGAAGCCGGTGTGCATCGGGTACGCCATTCCATGGTCCGGACGTGCTGCGGCCAAGGCGGCACCGGCACAGTGCGCCGCGCGGCACCAGCATGAGGCAGATGTACTGGCGAAGATCCGCGTGCGTCGTTCGCGCGCGCCGCTTGCGCCGCATACGAACCAGAACAGGTCACCCCGTTCCGCTATACGGGCAGGCCCGCAAGCCTCATGCCAACTGGAGCGGCCGTGGCACGCATATTGCGGCTGATGAGGTGAACGCATAAAAGGGGGCGAGCCATGCTGTATCAGGTGTACCAGACTTATGCGGATCTCATGCAGCCCGCATGCTGCATGGCCGACATGGTGTCGAGCACCCTTGCCGCCAACCCGCGCCTGGCAGGCAGCGAGCCGATGCGCGCCACGCGCGCGGCCTGCGACGTGCTGGCGCTGAGCCGGTTGACGCACCATCGCCCGCCCTTCGCCATCGACAGCGTGATGGTGAACGGCACACCGGTACAGGTCACGGAGGAAGTGACCGGGAGCACGCCGTTCTGCTCACTGCTGCACTTTCGCAAGCACGGCGTCTCGGGCCAGCCGCGCGTGCTGCTGGTGGCGCCGATGTCGGGCCACTTTGCCACGCTGCTGCGTGGCACCGTGCAGACCATGCTGCGCGATCACGATGTCTATATCACCGACTGGCACAACCCGCGCGACATCTCGCTGGCGCATGGCCGCTTTGGCTTTGACGAGTACGTCTACCACCTGATGGATTTCCTGCGCGCGCTTGGCGGCGGCACACACCTGATGGCGGTATGCCAGCCCACCGTGGCCGCGCTCGCCGCCGTGGCGTTGATGGCCGAGGATAGCGATCCGGCACAGCCGCCGAGCCTGATCCTGATGGCCGGCCCCATCGACGCGCGCATCAACCCGACCAAGGTCAATGAGCTCGCCACCAGCCAGCCCATCGAATGGTTCGAGCGCTCGCTCACCAGCTACGTGCCGTTTCGCTTTGCCGGCGCGATGCGTCGCGTGTATCCCGGCTTCATGCAACTGATTGCCTTCATGAGCATGAACAGCGAGCGCCACCAGCAGGCCTTCCGCGACCTCTATGATCTGCGTGCCAACGGCCAGCATGATCGCGCGGATGCCATCCAGGTGTTCTACGAAGAATACTTCGCCACCATGGACCTGACCGCTGAGTTCTATCTGGAGACCGTGAGCATGGTGTTCCAGGAATTCCTGCTGGCACAGGGCCTGCTGGACGTCGGCGGGCGCCGCGTGAACCCGCACGCGATCCACCGCACGGCACTCCTCACGGTGGAGGGCGAGCGCGACGATATCTGCGCCATCGGGCAGACCATGGCCGCGCAGGAACTGTGCGGCAGCCTGCGGCCCTATATGCGCATGCACCACGTGCAAACCGGCGTGGGGCATTACGGCGTGTTCAATGGCAAGCGCTGGGATTCGCAGGTTTATCCGCTAGTGCGCAACGCCGTCCATATGAACGCGTGATGTTGAACACACAAGGCCGAACGCATAAGGCCGCGCGGCGCGGCAAGGCGGCTTAAGCGGCGTCGTGGTCCGCCGGCCACGGCGTCACCGCCGGCACCGCGCACGGGCCCTCGACTTCGACGGTGCCAAAATCCGCTGGCCCCACGATCTCCAGGTACTCCATATCCGGCGAGTAGTCGAACAGGAAATGCGTGATGCCGGGGCGCTGGTGCACGCAATCGCCGGTCGCCACCAGCGTCTCCTTGTCCTCGTACATAAAGCGGGCCCAGCCCTTGAGCATCAGCACCACATGGAACTGCGCCTCGTGCCGGTGCCAGCCTGTGCCTTGCTCGGGCGGCTGGTTGGCCTTGACCAGCTGCACCAGCAGCTTGCCGCCGGTGGCCTCGGCGATGCCCAGGTCGCGATACAGGAAGAAATCGCGCAAACCCTGGTCGACGAAGGCGGTGTCTTGCGGGCGCACGTGGGAGAACTTCGTGGGAGAGGCGTCCTTAGCGGCATCGCCGGCGGACGCGGTGGACTTGCTGAGGGACTCGGCCATGACAAGCTCCTTTCGCTGGGGGACACGCTCTGCGCTGCGACGCAACATTCACGCCAGCGCCCGGCCTGCCCACGGCAGCACCGGAAGCGGCGAGAACCGATCCGAATGTGGCGCGCCGATCGCTGCGCAAGGCGCACGCCGGATGATCGCCCGACGCTTCTGCACTCGTCGAGGGCGCTGGCGGGCACCGGGCCGGTGCCGCGGCACGGCGCGTTGACGGCTATCATGCAGCGATGTCCACTCCCGCCGTAACTTGCATGCCGCCTCTCAATTCTATGCATTTCCAAGGCCAGGAACTGATCCGGGTCGGAGACGATTCCAGTTTCTTGCTGCTCGCCCCGGAGTTTGGCGCCCGCCTGGTGCGCTGGGTGCATCGCGGCGAGGACATCCTTTACTGGCCGGAGAACGCCGACTGGTCCCAGCTCGCCCGCGTGCGAGGCGGCAACCCAATCTTGTTCCCCTTTATTGCCAGGCACTTCGTCGACGGCGTGCCCGGCGCATGGAAAGACGCCAGCGGCACCGTGCGGGCGCTGCCGGTCCACGGCTTCGCACGCGACCTGCCCTTCGCGGTCAAGCAGTTTGAGGCGGGACGCAGCCTGACCATGACGTTGCAAGCGTCGGACGCAACGCGCGCGGCCTACCCCTTCGAGTTCCTGTTCGAGGTCACCTACCGGCTGCTCGACGACGGCCTCGAAGCCACGTTGCGCACGAGCAATGCCGGCGAGCAGGCGCTGCCTTACTACGCTGGCCATCACTTCTACTTCCCGCTTGCCCACCAGGCGCGCGCCGCTTCCACGCTGGCCATGCCGGCCGCGCAACGGATGCGCCAGCGCCCCGACGGCTCGCTGGAGTTGAACGGCCAAGGCGCCGAGACCTATCGGCTCGACGACCCACGCCTGCAAGACACCTTTCACGTACTGCAGGCACAGGCTGCAGCGCCGCGCAACTGCACGCTGGCCACGCCGCCCGATGCCACCGCCCCGCATGGCCGCAAGCTGGTGATCGAGCTGGATACGCCGGGCAGCACGCCGTGGTTCGCGGTCACCACCTGGTCGGAGCGCGCCGACTCCGACTTCTACTGCGTGGAACCCTGGCTCGGCCTGCCCAACGCCATCCACCACGGCACAGGGTTGCGCTGGCTCGCGCCAGGCCGGGAAGAAGCGGCGGTCTGCCGGCTGCGGCTGGCTCAATAGGGTCAAGCGCGCTATCGAGTTTTCCCGGACGCTTCGGCAGAGCGCGGCTCGGTCACGCGGGAGCCGCGTCGGACAGTGGACAAGCCATTTCCCGACGCGATCCTCGATGCTGGCCCCATTCGCGGTAGATGCCCTCTAGGCGCCGGGTGTTCTGTCTATCAGAACTTGCTGGCCTGCATCCTGAAGCTTGGCGCGGCGGTTCGACCTGTGGCTCGCAGCTCCCCGGCCCCCTGGGGCCACCTGCGATCCTATCCACTATAATCGCGCGGTCGCGACGGGGGTTCCGCCGCTATTGAGAGTCAAGCAGAGTTTATGACGTTTCGAGCAACGAAGCTGGCTACCTTTGCCAGCGCCCTGGTTCTGGCATTTCCAATTCTTCTTCTCTGTGTGCCACGTGGTTCAGGGATCTTTCTGGCCGCGGTGGTAGTGCTAGCGTTATGCGGCGGCCACCGAATGGCCAAGACCTGGGGGACATACCGTGATCTGCTCAATCCCTTGAGCCTGGCCATTCTGGCCCTGATGGTCGTCTACCTGGGATCAAAGCTGTACTTCGGCGTGCCGTGGAACGTCATCGACAACCCGTCAAGAATTCTACTTGCCCTACTGGCCTGCGTGGTGTTCATGCGCACGGTCCCGGATCCCACCGCAATCTGGCGTGGGATCACCATCGCACTGGTAGCTAGTCTCGCAATCGTCGCCATTCAGCACTACACGCTAGGCGAGGAACGACCGTCCGCGTGGACACAGGCCATTGCGTTCGCCAACATGGTCGCCGCGCTTGGTTTAGTCGGCTTTGCTCGACCGGGCACCAGTCGTTGCGCGCACGCGTTGGCCTGGGTGAACCTTGTGCTTGCAGCGATGATCCTGTTCTTGAACGGGACACGAGGGGCAACGCTCGCCATGCTTCTCACCGCGCTTCCACTGCTCTTTGTCCGGTACCGCGGACTGAGCGCTGCAAGGTTCTTTGCTGCAATAGCGCTTTTTGCAGCGTTGGGCGTTGGCGCCTATCTGATTCCTGGCGGTCCTGTAGCGCAGAAAATTGATCAGGTGCGCAACGAGGTCGGGCAGTTCGAGAAAGGGGATGTGGAAACATCCGCCGGCGCGCGCCTGGAGGTATGGAGAATCGCGGCAAAGTCGATCACCACGCACCCTTGGATGGGCGTAGGCGTTGGGCAGTTTGCCCGAATCCTGCATGCATCTGACTTCTGCAAGAGCACCAAGTCCGCGGCCTGCAATCTGGAGCACGCTCACAACGACGTGGTGGAGGCTGCCGCAACCACCGGCCTACCCGGCATGCTCGCGCTGCTGGGTATATTCCTTATTCCTGCAGTCCTGTTTCTACGGACGTTGCGCGCATGCCGCAGCAATGACAACGCGCTCGGCGTCAGCCTCAGTGGGGCTGGCCTTGGCGTCGTGATGGCAAGTTTGATCAGCGGCCTGACGCAAGTGACGATGGCGCATCAGGCGAACATCGTCTTCTACGCCGGCATTATTGGGCTGTTGCTCGGTCTAGCCGGGGTGCAAGCAAAGCTTCCACGCACCGCCAAGGCAAATGCCTGAGGAAGCCCTGTTCAACGACTTGCCAATCAACGGCCGGACGCGGAAACATGAAAGGCATCGGAAACAATGCTAGAACCCGCCTCCAGCAAGCCTTAGCGGGCGTCGTATAATGGCCATTACCTTAACTTCCCAAGCCGCAACGGCCTGACCAAACCCACTGTTCATGCGGGTTTCATACGCGAGTTCTCGCGGCTGACCATTTTTCCCCACCAAATCTGCGTATCTTGGCGCGATGCAAGTTTCGGCGCCACCTTGTTCTGAAGAAAGCTAATATCCTACCGATCGCTGTATAACCGGTGTTCAGACGCTGAATCGCAAAGATCCCGTGCTGCCACTTTTCGCCAGGTCGGGCTGAGCGCCATGGTTTCGAATACTACCGGCATGGCACGTTATCGCTCCATGCGGCATTCAACACGAGAACGGGTGAAGTGCTTGGCAAGACGGCTGCGAGGCACACCTCTGCAGAGTTCGTCGCGTTTCTGACTGACATCGTGGCCAATCAGCCTCGCGGTAAAGAGATCCATGTCATTGCCGACAACCTCTCCGCCCACAAGAGCAAGCTGGTTGAAGCATTCTTGGCCGACCACACCAACGTGCATATGCATTTCACTCCAACGTATTCGTCATGAATCAATCAGGTGGAACTGAGGTTCGCCAAGATCGAGCGAGATGTCATCGCCCCGCGGCATCTTTACCTCTGTGAGCGATCTCAAACGAAAGCTCATGCGCTATTTACCGCCACTACAACAAACAGCCCAAACCTGTGAAGTGGAAGAACTTCGATTCCGCTCGTCGAATTACTCCCAGTTCAAACCTTACGGCCCACTAGTAGCATCGAGCAAGGCCACGACAACGCGTTAGCGGCCTAGATAAACGGCTGTAATCTCCTCGCGATTGTGGCCCAACTCGGCAGACACCTGGAGCCGTGCTGCACGATCCACGGCCCGCTGCTGCGGCGTGAACTGTGCTGACACCGGACCACCCGCGGCAGGAGCAAGCCAGCCGGTGAGCTGGTGGTAACGCTGCTGGGCATACTCATGCCGAAGGCCATGTAACTTAGACATGCCAGCCTTCTCGACAGCCCAGACATAGCGGTGGAGCTGGTCGACGTACTTGAGATTCTTCGGGATCATGGAGCCACTTCCACAGAGCGCTACCGCACGCGCAAGCACAGCCCGCTGATGCTCATTCGTGACAGGCACAGCACGTGCCCGGCCGCCCTTACACCAAGTCGGCTTGAGCTGAATCTCCCGTACTACATCCGGCGTCAGGCCTGCCAGCGCAAACCTCGGCTGAAACTTGAGACACTCCTCTCGGCGCAACCCAAAGGCCTGCTGCAACTCGACAGAACAGCGCAGGCGCTCATCGGTAATTTTCTCGATATCACCCGAAGCCAGCACCAGTGCCTTCGAAACGTTGGTCACATACCGGCGCCTGCCAATGCCCAGCTCGCCATTGGTGCGCGGGACGCAATTCTGCTTGCCGACCTTCTCTGCCCACCACCGCACATGTGACATACGGTTCTTCATGGTGCCCAGAGCAATGCCGGAGGCCTGCCAACGATTGACCAGCGCGGCAACATGCTTTGGCTTCAACCCGGTAGCAGGAAGCGTTCGGAAGCCCATGTCCTTGAGGTCATGAGCCACCTGCGCGAGGACTTCCCTGCGGGCCGCCTGGGTCGCATACGAGCCATCCCGATTGCGCTCAACCATGCGCATCAGGTCCACAAAAATATCGATCTTCACAGGGTCCTCACTTGGTCAGTGTTAACTGCGGCTGGCTAAACCAGCCCTGGCACCGCGACCCTCGGGTACGCGGTACGGGTACAGCGAACAGCTTCGGCACCACCAGCGGGCCGGTGCGTCCCGTCAGGCACACACAGACGTTCTGGCGACAACATGCCGGGACTACGTGAGGTGGAGCGCTACAACAGCGTCGATGTCGGGGGCTGAGGCGGCAAGTAGCAACATTGCTCCAGCCACATCTCGCCCGGGCCAGCCGGACCTTCTTCGTACCATCGTCATCGATGTCCAGCTTCACGAACTGACCATCGCACTAGGTACAGGCTATCCCCCACGTCCACCTTCATCACCTTCCCCAACTGGCAACGGTTGGGTTCCGTTGGTTGGATGTCTGCTTTGAGAGTGCAGACGAACTCGCCGGATACAGTCCGGCCTTGCTCAGGCTGTCCTGAGGACATCACTAGGGAGAAGGGCCTGGAACCCCTTATCAACGCTGCTGATTTACGGCCACAGCGAAATGGCAAGAGTGGACGTGAGTACAAGGGCATGCAAAACCCTTCGGCTACGATTCGGGAAAGTTGCGGAGGAGGTAGAAGACAGGAAAACGGGAGGGATACCCGCAGCGACGCTACGGGGATCATTGCAGGCGGGGGATGAGAGCTGGACGGACTTAGATAGCCCGCCCGGATGGCCCAAAAAATGGATGGACGGTGGCTAAGGGAAGCACTTACGGTGCCAAAGCGCCCAAGCCCATGAGCCGCATCCTGTCGTGGCGCGTAACGCCAATGTCGATGTCAATGCCGCTAAAGCGGCGATAAGTGCTGACAGAATAATCTGTAGAATTCAATTTGACAAGGTTGCCAGCGCTCCATGGCCCCTCACCTTAGTTCAGGCGTGTTTCTTGAACTGCCATGCGCTACGCCCCAGTCCGTCGGCCATTATGCCGTACACGGCATATTTGCTTTTGGCGATTGGGCCTCTTGCAGCCTATTGCAGTCGCAGGTTTGACCTTTCCGTCGTCGCCGGCGAAGCTAGCGCATCCAGCACGAATTGTAGAAGTGGATACACTTTTCACCCCACTAGCCACCGAAGCACCTTGCACTTCCCCCAAGTTCCCGCATAGAATTGCGGATTCGCGGGCGTCGTATAATGGCCATTACCTTAGCTTCCCAAGCTAAAGACGTGGGTTCGATTCCCATCGCCCGCTCCACCTCGGATTGAGACGAGCCGCCTTCGCCACTGGTCGCATGCCCGATCAGGATCGCCCGGCGGCTTTTTTGTTGCCATGCTCCCCCAAGACCCCAGTTCCGACCCGACGCCAGCCGACGACGCTGACAACGCGCCCGCCAAGGCTGCCGACGGCAGCGACGTGGCGCATCCGCGCCGTATCCGTTCCTTCGTGCGCCGCGCGGGACGAACCTCCACCGGCCAGCAGCGTGCCATCGATGACCTGGGGCCGCGCTATATCCTGCCCTATGCACCGCAGCCGCTTGATTGGGAGGCCTCGTTTGGCCGCGCGGCGCCGGCGATCCTCGAGATCGGGTTCGGCATGGGCGAGACCACCGCGCATATCGCGCAACTGCGCCCCCAGGACAACTTCCTGGGTTGCGAGGTGCATGAGCCCGGCGTGGGCGCCCTGCTCAAGCTGCTGGGCGAGCGCGAAATCGGCAATGTGCGGATCATGCCGCATGACGCCGTAGAGGTCATCGCGCATATGCTGACGGAATCCTGCCTGGACGGCGTGCATATCTTCTTCCCGGACCCGTGGCACAAGAAGCGCCACAACAAGCGGCGCCTGGTGCAGCCGCCGCTGGTCAAGCTGCTGGCCAACCGCCTCAAGCCTGGCGGCTACCTGCACTGCGCGACCGACTGGGAAGAATATGCCCATCAGATGGTGGAAGTGCTGTCAGGCGAGCCCGCCCTGGCCAACACCTCGGACGCCGCCGACGGCTTTGCGCCGCGGCCGGACTACCGCCCGGTGACCAAGTTCGAACGCCGCGGTGTGCGGCTGGGGCATGGCGTGTGGGACGTGGTGTTCCGCAAGCGGGCCTGAACGCAAAGGCCGCGCCGAGAGCCGGCGCACATGAAAAAAGCGTGGCCTGGAGCCACGCTTTTTTTATTCCTGCGGCAGTCGCAGGCTCTATCCAACACTACCACCTTCAGGCATGCCAGGCGATCAGCCCCGAGTACGCGGTCGCCAGCACAACGATGCCGAAGATGATCCGGTACCAGGCAAACGGCTTGAAGTCATGGGTGGCGACAAAGCGCAGCAGCCAGCGCACGCACAGGAAGGCGGACAGAAAGGCAAAGACGAAGCCGATGCCGAAGATGCCCAGGTCGTCGGCGGACAGCAGCGCGCGGGACTTGTACAGCTCGTAGACGGTGGCGCCGAAGATCACCGGGATCGCCAGGAAGAAGGAGAACTCGGTGGCCACCTGGCGCGACAGCCCGAACAGCATGCCGCCGATGATGGTGGCGCCGGAGCGCGAGGTGCCCGGGATCAGCGCGAAACACTGCGCCAGCCCGACCTTGATCGCATCGCGCCAGTGCAGGTCGTCGACCGACTCGATGCGCGGTGCGCCGGCCTTGGCGGCCTCCAGCAGCGCATTGCCTTGCGGGTGGGAGACCTGGCCGCGATGGCTTTCCCGCCATTCGGCCCACAAGATCACCACACCGCCAATGATAAACGCGGTGGCCACGGTGATCGGGTTGAACAAGTGGGCCTTGATCCACTTGCCGAATACAAGCGCCAGCACGATCGCCGGCACGGTGGCCACGATCACGTTGATGGCAAAGCGCCGGGCCTTTTCATCGGTGGCCAGTCCGCCCACCACTGTGGCGATGCGGTGGCGGAACTCCCAGCAAACCGCCAGGATGGCGCCGAACTGGATCACGATCTCGAAGATCTTGCCTTTTTCATCATTGAAGTCGAGCAGCTGGCCGGCGAGGATCAGGTGGCCCGTGCTGGAGATGGGCAGGAACTCGGTCAGTCCTTCGACGATGCCGAGGATCACGGCTTTCAGGGCGAGGGCAATATCCATGCTGATTGGAATGAGTGGAATGCTGAATGGAGGAGCAAAGGAAAAGCCAAGGACAGGCCGAGGACAAGCGAGCAAAAAGGAAACGAACAACCGTCAGCCCTATGCCATCAGCCACGCACCAGGCGCCAGGAATCACGACTATCCACCACGACCATGACACCGGAGTGGCTGTGCAAAGCGCATGCCTGCGCGTGGCGCGTCATCAAGGACGATTGATCTTGACGTTGATCCCGTTGGGCAAAACGGTGATTGTACCGGGTTCGACACTGGCGCCGGCGAGGCGCAGCTCGTCGGGACGGAAGGTGTAGAGCGGATAGCCCTGCAACAACTGCTCCGCAAGGATGCCGCCGAGCGCATTGAGCTGGCGCGTGAATTGAGGCGGCAAGCCTTTGACGTCGAACTGCTGGACCTGCGGATCCTGCAGCACCACTGCGCGGCTGGCCGGGTCGTAGCGCAGGCCGCTGTCCAGCGCGAAGCGGCCTGCCAGCGGCTCGCCGAAGAACAGGCGGTTGTTCACGGTGGCGTCGAACTGCACGTTGACGCGGTTGCGGCTGGGATCGAGCGTGAGCTGCGGGTTGGCGAGCTGGATGTCGAACAGCTCCATGTAGCGTTTGTTGAACGGAAACTTGCGCTCCAGGGCCGATTGCAGCTGGCTCTGCGAGAAGGTGTAGTCGTTGCCCATCATGCCGCAGCCGGCCAGTGCCGCGGCCAGCGCGGCGACTGCGCTTGCTGCCAGCCAACGCCGGCGAGTGATCATGATCATCTGTTTGTTCCTTGCGGGTTCAGGCGGAGCGGCCAGGCGCGGTGGCAACCTCGAGCTGCGTCAGCCAGGCCAGCGCGTGCCCGCGGGTTTCGCCGCACATGTCGGCAGAGGGCTTGAGCCCGGCGCAAAATGCCGGCCGCGTGGGCTCGCCAAAAATCGCGCAGCGCCGGTCGGGCAGCAACTGCACACAGGGTACGCCGGCCGGCTTGCCGCCGGGCATGCCGGGAATCGGCGAGGTGATGGAGGGCGCGGTGCAACAAGCGCCACAATCGGGCCGGCAGGAGAGTTCAGACTGATGGGACATGGCAAAGGTTCAGGCGCGGACGACGCCCGGCAGCCCGTATTGTGCCCCAAGCCGTGCGGCCCTCCCCGCGCTTGACCGCCGGATTCCGCTCCACTACATTACTGACCCAAGAGTTATTAATTAGCAAATCTCGCGGCGCGCCCGCCCGCAGAGGTGCGCAGCGCCCCAGTGAAAAATCCTCCAGGCCAGAATCAGGAATCCGCGAACACCAAACGCTGGGCTCGCCGCAAGGCAGCGCGCCCACAGGAACTGGTGGCTGCCGCACTCGATCTCTTCGTCGAACGCGGCTATGCGGCCACCCGGCTGGAAGATGTCGCTGCCGCGGCTGGCGTGTCCAAGGGCACGGTGTATTTGTACTTCGCTAATAAGGAAGAGCTGTTCAAGACGGTAGTGCGTGAAAACCTGGTGCCGACCCTGACCAGGGGCATCGACCTGGTGGAGAACTACCAGGGCTCGACGCCGGAGTTGCTCAGGGAATTGCTGCGCGGCTGGTGGGGCCTGGTCGGGGCCACGCCGGTAGCCGGCCTGACCAAGCTGATCATGGCCGAATCCAGCCATTTTCCTGACATTGCCCAGTTCTACCATGAGGAAGTGGTGCTGCCGGGAGATGAGTTGTTCGCGCGCGTGCTCAAGCGCGGTGTGGCGCGTGGCGAGCTGCGAGACATGCCGGCCAACCCGACCACAACGCTGATCTGCGCGCCGCTGATGTTCCTGATGCTGTGGCAGCGTGCGTTCAGCGCGTCGTCGCGCATCGAGATCGACCCCGAGGCGTTCCTCGACAACCTGCTTCAGATGTTGCTGTTCGGCCTGACCACCGGCGCGGCGCGCGATACGCCGCTGCCACCTAAGGTCGGCCCCTACGTCTGGGAACAGATACAACAAGAAGCCCTGGCACAAGCGCAGGGGCAGCAGGCCGCGCGGGAGACCCCGGCGCAGCCGCCGGAGACAGCATGACCCGACGCAAGAAAATCCTGATCGCCGCGGTCGCCACCATCGCGGTGATTGCCGTGCTCAGCGCCGCTGCCGCCGTGCGCAAGGCGAGCAACGGCAAGCACGGCGCTGCCCCGGCTGCCAGGGCGCCCGAGTTGGTGGAGTTCCTGCAATCCGACCTGGTCGATGCCACCACGCAAGACTTGCGCGTGTCGCTGCCGCTCTCGGGCGGGCTGCGGGCGCTCAACCAGGCCTCGGTCAAGGCCAAGGTCTCGGGCGAGGTGCAGCAGGTGCTGGTGCGCGAGGGCGAAGCCGTGCGCGCCGGCCAGGTCATCGTGCGCATCGATGCGACCGAGTACCAGGCCAAGGTGGCGCAGGCGCGCGGGCAGATGCTGGCGGCGCGCGGCCAGTACGAGAATTCCAGGCAGACCTTCGAGCGCAACCGCGACCTTGTGGCCAAGGGCTTTATCTCCAAGACCGCCTTCGACAGCTTCCAGAGCAACCTGGACGTGGCGCACGCCAATCTCGACGCCGCCCAAGGCGGCCTTGAAGTCGCGCAGAAAGCGCTCGCCGACACCATCGTCAAATCGCCGCTGGATGGCCTGGTGGCCGCACGCGCGGTGCAGCCGGGCGAGAAGGTCTCGCCCGACACGCGCCTGATCGACGTGGTCGACCTGCGCGCGCTGGAACTCGAGGCGCCGATCCCCATGGCGGATGTGGCTCGCGCTGCCATCGGCCAGGCCGTGCAGCTCGATGTGGAAGGCAGCGGCCGCTTCGAGGGCAAGCTGGTGCGCATCAACCCGGCGGTAAGCCAGGGCACGCGCAGCATCATGGTCTATGTGCGGGTGGACAATCCCGAGGCGCGCCTGCGCGCGGGCATGTTCGCCCAGGGCGCGCTGGTGCTCGGCCACCACGCCGGCGTGGTGGCGGTGCCGGCCACGGCGGTGCGCAGCGATGGCGAGCGCGCCTTCGTCTACAGCGTGGAGAATGACGTGCTGGCGGAACGCCAGGTCCAGCTTGGCATCCGCGACGATGCGAGCGGGCTGGTGGAAATCACCAGCGGGCTGGCCGCCGGTGCCAAGGTGGTGCGCAACAACCTCGGCACCCTTCGCGCGGGCAGCCGCGTCAAGCTGGTCAAGGCGTAGGAGCCCCCGCCCATGTGGTTCACCCGCCTGTCCATCCACAACCCGGTGCTGGCCACCATGATGATGATGGCCTTCATCGTGATCGGCCTGTTCTCCTACCAGCGCCTGCCGGTTGACCAGTTCCCGGACATCACCTTCCCCATCGTCGTGGTGCAGACCGAGTACCCCGGCGCCGCGCCGGAATCGGTGGAGTCCGACGTCACCCGCAAGATCGAGGAAATCGTCAATACCATCTCCGGCATCGACGAGATCTTCTCGCACTCCTACCAGGGCACCTCGGTGGTGGTGATCAAGTTCGATCTCTCCGTCGATGTGGGCCAGGCCGCGCAGGACGTGCGAGACAAGATCGCGCTGATCCGCCCGCAGTTCCGCGACGAGGTGAAAGACCCGCGCGTGCTGCGCTACGACCCGTCGGACGCGCCGGTGTTCTACCTGTCCGTGTCGAACGCGCCGGGCGCGCAGCGCACGCAGCGCGAGCTGACCACCATCGCCGACCAGATCGTGCGCAAGCGGCTGGAGACCGTGCGCGGCGTGGGCGCCATCAGCCTCGTTGGCGGCACCAAGCGCGAGGTCGAGATCCGCATCCGCCCCGCCCAGCTGGAGGCGCTCGGCATCGGCGTGAACCAGGTGATGGACGCCATCCGCAACGAGAACCAGGAACTGCCCGCGGGCGAGCTGCGCTCCACCTCCACCGAGACGGTGGTGCAGATCAAGGGCCGCGTCATCACGCCGGATGCCTTCCGCCACATCATCGTGGCGCGCCGCGCGGGCCAGCCGGTCACGCTGGAGCAGGTCGCCGACGTGCGCGACGGCGAGGAGGAGCAGGAAAGCCTGGCGATGCTGGACGGCAAGCGTGCGCTGTTCCTGGCGGTGGTGAAGGCACAGGGCCAGAACACGGTCGACACCGTCGATGGCCTGATCAAGATGACCGACGAGGTGCGCAAGCTGGTGCCCGCAGGCGTGAAACTCACCGTGGTCAACGACGCGGCACGCGGCATCCGCAGCAGCGTCAAGGAAGTCCGCTCCACCCTGCTCGAAGGCGCCTTCCTGACGGTGGCCATCGTCTTCCTGTTCCTCGGCTCATGGCGCAGCACGGTCATCACGGGGCTGACCTTGCCGATCGCGCTGATCGGCACGTTCGGCGTAATGTATATGTTCGGCTTCACGCTCAACGTGATCACGCTGATGGCGCTGTCGCTGTGCGTGGGCCTGTTGATCGACGACGCCATCGTGGTGCGCGAGAACATCGTGCGGCACAACCTGATGGGCAAGGACCATCGCACGGCGGCGCTCGACGGCACCAACGAGATCGGGCTGGCGGTGCTGGCCACCACCTTCTCCATCGTGGCCGTGTTCCTGCCGGTGGGCTTCATGGGCGGCATCATCGGCCGCTTCTTCCACCAGTTCGGCGTGACGGTGGTGGCGGCGGTGCTGATCTCCATGTTCGTCTCGTTCACCCTGGACCCGATGCTGTCCTCGGTCTGGCACGACCCCGACCTGCACGGCACCGGCAACAAGAAAAGCCTGTACGGCCGCACCGTGGGCCGCATGCTGGACTGGTTCTCGGCGCGCATGGATGCGCTCGGCCACGGCTATGGCTCGATGCTGGGCTGGGCGCTCAAGCACCGGCTGGCCACCGCCATCATCGCGGCGGTGACGTTCTTCGGCAGCTTTGCGCTGGTGCCGCTGATCGGCACCGAGTTCGTGCCTGCCGCCGACCTCGGCGAAACGCAGGTGGGCTTCACCACGCCGGTGGGCACATCGCTTGCAGTTACCGAAGCCAAGGTCAGGCAGGTGCAGGCCGCGCTCAAGGCCTTCCCCGAGGTGGCCTACACCTACGCCACCATCAACTCGGGCAATACCTCCGGGCGCAACAACGCGCTGGTGTCGGTGCGCCTGACCGAGCGCCGCGCGCGCAAGCTCACCACCAAGCAGCTCAACCCCATGATCCGCGAGCGCATGTCCGCCATCGCCGGCATCACGCTGACCATGGTCGGCATGCCGGACGGCGCCGGCGGACAGAAGGCGCTGCAGGTATCGATCCAGGGCGACGACCTGGAAACGCTGCGGCGCCTGTCGCTGGAAGCCAGCCGGCGCATGGCCGAGGTGCGCGGCCTGACCGACCTCGACTCCAGCATGAAGGACGACCGCCCCACGGTGGAAGTGCGCATCCGCCGCGAGCTGGCATCCGACCTGGGCGTGGGCATCGTGCAGATCGGCAACGCGCTGCGCCCGCTGCTGGCCGGCGACGCCATCAGCTCATGGCGCGCGCCCGACGACCAGAACTATGACGTACGCGTGCGCCTGCCCAAGGACGCCCGCACCGGCATGGCCGACCTGAGCGCGCTGATGATCGCCAGCAGCCAGAACAACACGGATGGCTCGCCGCGCATGGTGCCGCTGCGCCAGATCGCCGAGCTGGTGCCCACCACCGGCGCCAACCAGATCAGCCGGCGCGACCTCTCCCGCGAAGTGGAGCTGACCGCCAATACCGCGGGCCGCTCGCAGGGCGAGGTGGCGCGCGAGGTCAAGGCGGCGCTGGACGGGATGAACTGGCCTGCCGGCTACAAGTACCGCTTCGGCGGCTCCACCAAGTCGATGAACGAATCGTTCGGCTTCGCGGTGTCGGCGCTGGCGCTGGCGGTGATCTTCATCTACATGATCCTGGCCTCGCAGTTCACCAGCTTCTTCCAGCCGATCGCCATCATGACCTCGCTGCCGCTCACGCTGGTGGGCGTGTTCGCCGCGCTGCTGCTGTTCCGCTCCACGCTGAACATGTTCTCCATCATCGGCTTCATCATGCTGATGGGGCTGGTGACCAAGAACGCCATCCTGCTGGTGGATTTCGCCAACCAGGCCCGGCGCGGCGCCGACGGACAGCCGCCGATGTCGCGCGAGGCCGCGCTGATCGCAGCCGCGCGCGTGCGGCTGCGGCCGATCCTGATGACCACGCTGGCCATGATCTTCGGCATGGTGCCGCTGGCCTTCAGCCTGGGCGAAGGCGCCGAGCAACGCGCACCGATGGGCCAGACGGTGATCGGCGGCATCATCACCTCGTCGATCCTGACCCTGGTGGTAGTGCCGGTGATCTATACGTACCTCGACGACTTCAGCGCGTGGCTGGGCCGCAAGTGGCGCGGCAAGCAAGCCGTGGCGACTCCCGCCACCGCGCCCGAAGCCGGCGGCACAGCGGCGCACAAGCCAGCAAGCGCGGAATGAGGCAAGCCGCCCCAAAAGCCCTGAGAAAGCCGGGAGCCAGCCCGGAATGGCGCAGCCATGGCCGGACTGCGGCATCGAGGCCACAACCTGGGCGACGCGCTTGGGCAAGTGTCTTGGCGCGGGGTTAAAATGTCAGGTTTGACGGATTTCCCCGGCCCCTGGCACCGCGCGGCCGGAACTCTGAACTGATTAGCGGTTGGCATTGGAAGGAATGGCAAGATGGACCTCGAGAAAGCCCGATTCAATATGATCGAACAGCAAATCCGCCCCTGGGATGTGCTGGATCAGGAAATCCTGGACCTGCTGGCGGTAGTCAAGCGGGAACAGTTCGTGCCGCAGGCCTACGCCGCGCTGGCCTTCGTCGACATGGAAATCCCGCTGCCGGGCGGCCAGAACATGCTGGCCCCGCGCGTGGAAGCCCGCATCCTGCAGGACCTGGCCGTGCGCAAGCATGAGCAAGTGCTGGAAATCGGCGCCGGCTCCGGTTACATGGCCGCCCTGCTCGCTCACCGCGCGCGCCACGTGCTGACCGTGGACATCCTGCCGGAACTGGCAGAGCTGGCCCGCAAAAACCTGGCCGACGCCGGCATGACCAATGTCGACGTGGCCCAAGGCAATGCCGCCACCGGCTGGGCCGCGAGCGCCCCGTACGACGTGATCTGCATTTCCGGCGCGCTGCCCTCGGTGCCCGCGTCCATCCTGTCGCAAGTCAAGGTTGGCGGGCGCATCGCCGCCTTCGTCGGCGCGCTGCCGGCCATGGAAGCGCAGATCATCACGCGCGTCAGCGAGACCGAGTACAAGACCCTCAACCTGTTCGAGACCGCCGTCACGCCGCTGATGGGCGCCGAGCAGCCCTCGCGCTTCCAATTCTGAGCGGGAAACAAGACATGCAGGTAATCAACGCCCCCGAACTGATGCACTGGCTGGCGGATGCCAGCCGGCCGCAGCCGGTATTGCTCGACGTACGCGAAGGCTGGGAGGTGCAGACCTGCGCCATGCCCGGCATCACGCATATCCCGATGGGCCAGATCCCGGCACGCGCCGGCGAGCTCGACGAAGACGCCGACATTGTCTGCATCTGCCATCACGGCGCGCGCAGCATGCAGGTGGCAAGCTTCCTCGAGCGCCAAGGCTTTGCCAAGGTCTATAACCTGACGGGCGGCGTCCACGCGTGGGCCGAGCAGGTCGACCCGGCAATGCCGAAGTACTGAGCACCACGATCACGAACAGCACTACCAGCATCACCAGCACCACCAGCACCAATCTCAAGGCGCCGGCTTCCCGCGGCGCCAATTCCCTAGAACGCTGATCGTTAGAAACGTTAGCCGCGCGCCCGGTGCCCGGCAGACTGGAGATGTCATGAGGTTTGCGCTTTTCCCTGCGCGGGGCGTGCCCAAGACGCGCCTGGCACTGACGGGTTCCCTGCTTGCGCTGCTGCACCTGCCGGCCGCGCATGGCGCCGACCTGCTCCAGGTCTACCGCGATGCACAGGCCAACGACGCGCAGTTCGCCAGCGCGCGCGCGCAACTGGTGGCCAGCCAGGAAAAGCTGCCCCAGGGGCGTTCGGGCTTGCTGCCGCAAATCAATGGCACGGTCGGCGCCACGCGGACCAAGATCGAGCAATCGGCACCCATCTCCGGCGACCGTTTTATCAACGGCAATAACTGGGCACTGCAACTCACCCAGCCGCTGTTCCGCTGGGACCGCTGGGAAACCTACAAGCAAGGCGAGCTGGCGGCGCTGGCCGGCGAGGTAACCTTCAGCCAGGCGCAGCTCGACCTTATCACCCGCACCTCCCAGGCTTACTTCGACGTGCTGGCCGCGCAAGACAACCTCTACCTCGCCGGCGCGCAGAAGAAGGCCATCGGCGAGCAACTCGCACAGGCCAAGCGTAACTTCGAAGTGGGCACGGCGACCATCACCGACGCCAACGATGCGCAGGCCCGCTACGACCTCGCCACCTCGACCGAGATCGCAGCGCAGAGCGACCTGGAAATCCGGCGCGCCAACCTGCAGCAGATCACCAGCAAGCCGGTTGACGAACTACTGGGATTGCGCACCGCCGCCACGCTTCCCGGTCCGCAGCCGGCCGATGTGAACACCTGGGCCAGCCAGGCGGAGAACACCAATCCGCAAGTCGGCCTGGCCCGCTACAACCTCGACACCGCGCAACGCGAGTACAACAAGGCGCGGGCCGGCCACCTGCCCTCCGTCGACCTGGTGGCCTCGTACGGTTTCAGCAACTCCACCGGTAGCGCGGTCCAGACCGTCAACATCAGCAACCGCTACAACAGCGCCCAGATCGGCGTACAACTCAACGTGCCGATCTACAGCGGCGGCCAGATCCAGTCGCGCGTGCGCGAAACCGCGGCGCTGGCCGACAAGGCCGCCAGCGACCTCGAGTTTGCACGCCGCACCGCCGCCCAGAACGCGCGGCAAACCTACTCCGGCGTGTCCAACGGCCTCGCCCAGGTCAAGGCCCTGGAAGCCGCCGAGCACTCCGCCCAGAGCGCGGTGGAATCCAACCAGCTCGGCTACGAAGTCGGCGTGCGCATCAACATCGACGTGCTGAACGCCGAAGCACAGTTGTTCTCCACCCGCCGCGACCTGGCCAAGGCGCGCTACGACACCATCATGAACGGGCTGCGCCTGAAGGCCGCTACCGGCGCGCTGACCGAGGACGATGTGGTGCAGATCAACACGCTGCTGACCTCAAGCCCGGGCTCGATGTACAAGCTGCCGGAGAAGGTCAAGCTTGGCACGGCATCGCCGGCAGGCACGCCGGCCGTAAAGCGCCCTGCCACGCGCAAGGAAGCCATTGCCGGAGCGCCCGCGCCGCGCAGCTGAACGCGGAACACCAAGCACCGATCGGCAATCGGTATCGGCTGAAAACCAAAACGCCGCGGCTTCGACCGCGGCGTTTTGCTTGCTGGCTTAGCCTGGCTCAGTTAGCCCTTGTACGCGACTCCACGTTGAGCAACTGCCAGCGAATAGCCGAAGCGTCCGCCGGCGGGTTCTCCACCCGCGTCTCGCGCACCCGCAGGGTGTACGCCACGCCCGGCTCGAAATCCAGCCCCTCGATCGGCCCATACCAGAGCGTCCACGGCGCGCCCGGGTTCTCGCGCACTCGGTAGCAGGTCTGCCGGCCCATGCCCGAGCACTCCACCCGCTGCGAATCCACGTACACCGTCTTCTCCACGCCGCCGGCGGCCGCCTGCGCATCCATCTTCGCGCCGCGCCGGCCCACGCCCTCCCGCTCGACGAACTGCAGCAGATCCCCGTCAACGGTCTTCCAGATGATCTGGCGCCCCGTCGAGCCGGCCGACGGCTGCGTGCCCACGGTGGTAAACGGCGACTGCATCGCCTTGAGCAGCGCACTCTCCAGCTCCCCGCTCGGCGCAATGCAAGCCATGCGGGTTCCCGCCAGCCTGTCGAAACGCATGCCCGTCGCCGTCTTGCCATAGCCACCGGTAAAGCGATTGCAGCCGCTGTAGCCGCTCACCGTGCCCTGCGCGGAATCGATCCCGCCATTGAACTCAAAAATGATCGGCTGGCCATTGTCGCCATGCGGAATGGATTTCAGCGTGCCATCGGCCTGCTGCCAGCGCACCAGCTCCCAGCGGCTGGGGCCGCCAGTCTGGGCCTGGTTCAGGCTGACGCCGGCACCCGGCGAATCCGGCGCGGGCGAGGTTGCACAGGCGCCCAGGGCGGCGGCGAGCAGCACCGCCGCCGCGGCCCGCGCTGCGAGCGCGCCGGGTGAAAGACGGGCTGGACGGATAGGACGAATCATTTTCTGCATCTGGAAGCTCCTGGTAGGGGGGCGCGCGGCTTGATCGGCCCGCACCGCTCGGCGGCAGCTCGCAGGCCCGGTAGGACCGCGAGTCTGGCCCTCACGCGGGATAGTTTAACAACTGCGGGGGGCGGGGGACATCGGGCGGGGGCCTACAAGTTCCGCAGGCGGCGGCAACGAAAAAAATACGTCGCTGCCGTACAGAACCGCCTAGTTCGCGTTGCCGAGCACCTGCCCCAGCGCAGCCATCGTGCGCGCCGTAGCTCCCCGGTGAAGCACGGCGAACTCGCGCGCATTGCCGCGCATGGCTTCCAGCCCGGGCGCGTCGCCCAGTATCGTTGCCGCCGCGCGCATCAGCGCATCCGCATCCGCCACGCGCTGGCAGGCGCCGGCAGCGATGGCGTCTTCGGTGGCCTGCGCAAAGTTGAAGGTATGCGGCCCGCTCAGCACGGGCGTGCCTGCGGCGCAGGCCTCGATCAGGTTCTGGCCGCCCAGCGGCAACAGGCTGCCACCGATAAAGGCGATATCCGAGGCGGCGAAGTACATCGCCATCTCGCCCATGGAGTCGCCCAGCAGCACGTCCGCCATGACCGGCTCGGGCAGGCCCGCCCGCTCCCACGCGGCGGCGTCGCCGAGCGCGCTACGGCGCTGCAGGGTGAAGCCGGCACGCGTGACCATCGCCGCCACTTCATCGAAGCGCTGCGGATGGCGCGGCACCAGCAGCAAGGCAGGGCGCGGCACGTCGGCGCCAAGTGCCTGCCAACGCGCGAACGCCTCCAGCAACAGCGATTCCTCGCCATCGCGCGTGCTGGTAGCGGCAAACACGGTGCGCTTACCGAACGCCTGGCGCAGCACGCGGCCACGCCGCAGGCCTTCTTCAGGCAGCTGCATATCGAATTTAAGGTTGCCGGTCACCTGCACCGAGGGCAGCCCGAGGGCACGGAAGCGCTCGGCATCGCCCTGCGTCTGCGCCAGCACCGCGGTGAAGTCGCGATACATCGCGGTGGCGGCGCGGCCAAAGCGCGCGGTGCGTCGGAAGCTGCGCGGCGACAATCGGGCATTGACCAG
Source organism: Cupriavidus sp. 8B (assembly GCF_054589115.1). Taxonomy (NCBI): domain Bacteria; kingdom Pseudomonadati; phylum Pseudomonadota; class Betaproteobacteria; order Burkholderiales; family Burkholderiaceae; genus Cupriavidus; species Cupriavidus sp. 8B. Next base: position 24,032 of record NZ_BAAILO010000150.1, read on the forward strand.
CAGCAAGGGCACACCAGCCACGCGGGCGCCGCGCACAAGGTTGGGCCATACCTCCGTTTCCATCAGCATGCCGGCATCCGGACGGAAATAGCGCAGGAAGCGTTGCACCAGCCAGGACAGGTCGTACGGCAGGTAGCACTGCAGCACGCGCGGCTCGGCGCCATACAGCTGCGCGCCGGTCTGCCGCCCGGTGGGCGTCATATGCGTGAGCAGGAGGCGATGGGTTGGATACCGCGCCAGCAGCGCGTCGATCAACGGCTGGGCGGCACGGGTCTCGCCTACCGATACGGCATGGACCCACAGCCAGGGACCGGCCGACGGCAGGGCGCCGTAGGCGCCAAGGCGCTCTCCCACGTGCTGCACGTAGCCGGACTCCTTGCGGGCGCGCCACACCAGGCGCAGCAGCGCGACCGGCAGCGCCAGCAGCCATAGCAGGTTATACAGAACGCGCAGCATCAATTCCCCTGCCCGCGCACGCGCCGGGCGGCGGCGTAGACTTCATCGACCGACGGCACGATGCCGTCGTCGCCCACATTGGCGATGCGATCCGACCAGTAGCCTTCGGTCTTCCAGCGCCACGTCGCGGTGTAGATCTCCACCGTAGGCCGGCACAGCGCCGCGGCGATATGGACCAAACCGGTATCGACACCGATCACCACCTCGGCACGATTGATCAGGCCAAAACCCTGCATCACCGTGAAGCGCGGCAGCACCTGCGCCCGCGGCACGCCCGCGGCGATTTCCTCCGCCGCGCGCCGCTCCGCGTCGTTGCCCCAGGGCAGCAGCATGGTCAGGCCTTCGTCCACCAACCGGCGGCCGAGGTCGTGCCAACTCGCCAGAGGCCACTTCTTCTTCGCGCCGGCGGTGGCGTGAAAGCACACCGCATAGCGCGTTGGCAGGCCGGACCATCGCGGGTCGTCGACATGCAGCGTGCGCGCCCCGGACCCAAAGAACTGCGGCGGCTCCGGCGGCGTGCCGCCAGTCAGCGCCGCGCCCAGCAGGCGGGAACGCCGCACGGAGTGGGTCTGGCGCGGCACCGTCACCGGCTCGGTATAAAACAGCCGCGCGGCTGGCTCGTAGCCGGAGCCCTGGGTGGCATTGGCCAGCCCGATCACCGGCGCACCGGCCCGCCGGTTGGCCACGCGGGCCACCACGGCTGTCTTGAGCAGGCCCTGCGTCTCGATCACGGCGTCATAGGCGTCCTCTCGCAGGGCACGCTTGAACGCACCGATCTCCCGCCAGGTAGCAGCCTGGTAGAAGCGCTTGCGCCAGCGCCGCAGCGCAAACGGAATCACCCGCCGCACTTCGGGCAGCAAGCGCACGAGATCGACGTAGCCCTCCTCTACCACCCAGTCGATCTCGCAATCCGGCCAGCGCGCGCGCAGGTCGTGCACCAGCGGCATGTTATGCACCACGTCGCCCAGCGACGAGACCTTGACCACCAGGATGCGTGGCCGCGCGGGCAGCGCATGCGGGGTCAAGGATTTAGCCGATTCATCCGCTTCATCCGATTTGTCAGATTTGCCCGATTTACCGGTTAGGGGCGCAGTCAACGGCATCCGCTCAGAACGGCAGTTGCGCGTCCGGCTTTTCCGCCAGGATCACGCGTTTGAATTCCGCCTGGATGCGTGCCAGCGCGGCGTCGTTGTCGGCCTCGAAACGCATCACCACCACCGGCGTGGTGTTGGACGGACGCGCCAGGCCAAAGCCGTCGGGGTATTCCACGCGCACGCCATCGATGGTGATGACTTCGCGCGCGCCGTCGAACTTCGCATTGGCGCGGATCTTGTCGAGCAGCGTGAAGGCTTCGCCCTCCGCGCACTTGAGCTGCAGTTCGGGCGTGCAGTTTGAGTTCGGCAAGGCATTGAGCACCGCGCTTGCGTCGGCATGCTTCGACAGGATCTCCAGCAGGCGCGCGCCGGTGTACAGGCCGTCGTCAAAGCCGTACCAGCGATCCTTGAAGAACACGTGGCCGCTCATCTCGCCGGCGATCGGCGCGCCGGTCTCCTTGAGCTTGGCCTTGACCAGCGAATGGCCGGTCTTCCACATCAGCGGCTCGCCGCCATGCTCGCGGATCCATGGGGCCAGCTTGCCGGTGCACTTCACGTCGTAGATGATCTGCTGGCCGGGATTGCGCGACAGGATCTCCTCCGCAAACAGCATCAGTTGGCGGTCGGGGAAGATCACCTGGCCGTCCTTGGTCACCACGCCCAGGCGGTCGCCGTCGCCGTCGAAGGCCAGGCCCAGCTCGCAATCCGTGTCGCGCAGGCACTGCATCAGGTCCCGCAGGTTTTCCACACGGGCCGGATCGGGATGGTGGTTGGGGAAGTTGCCATCCACCTCGCAGAACAACTCCATCACCTCGCAGCCAAGCGCGCGGAACAGGTCGCCCACGAAGGCACCCGCCACGCCATTGCCGGCATCCAGCGCGATCTTCATCGGGCGCGCCAGCTTGATGTCGCCGACGATGCGGTCCAGGTACTGCTGGCGGATGTCGACCTGCTGGTAGCCGCCCGCGCCGCTGGCGAACTTGCCGGCGTCGATGCGCTGGCGCAGCGACTGGATCTGCTCGCCGTAGATGGCCTTGCCGGCCAGCACCATCTTGAAGCCGTTGTAGTCGGGCGGGTTATGGCTGCCGGTCACCATGATGCCGGAGGTGGCACGGCGCCCTGCCAGCTCGACATTGGTGCCGAAGTACACCATCGGCGTGGCCACCATGCCGAGATCGATCACGTCCATGCCCGCGGCGCGCAGGCCCTCGACCAGGCCGCCCAGCAGGTCTGGCCCGGACAGGCGCCCGTCGCGCCCGACCACCACGGCGCGCTCGCCTTGCTCTGCTGCGGCGGTGCCAAAAGACAAGCCGATCGCACGCGCCACGTCACGCGTCAGGGTCTTGTCGACGATGCCACGGATATCGTAGGCCTTGAAAATGGAAGGATCAGCTTGCATGGGTCATCCTGTGTGTAGGCGGTAGAACCAGTCGACATTGCCGGCCGCAGATTCCGGCCAGGGCCGAGTCGGCGGGCAAATGCGCCAAAGACCGTATTTTGCCGGATTGCGAGTGGCGCGCCAGTTATAATCGAGTGGCTTTGCTGGAAAATGGCGCTACAAGCCAGCCTGGATGTGGATCGTTCCCCACCTGAGCGGGGTGCCCGGGTACCCGCCCATTGGCTGGGGACGGCCCAGCCGGACAGCCTTGCCGCCGGCCCACCCGCTGGCTCATCGGCCGTACTGAAATGCCCTGGTAGCCTGTTCCTGTAGCCCGCCCTCGCGTTTTTTGCCCCAGTGCCTTCGCCCCTGCCCTCCCACCGCCCGCGTATCGCCTTCCTGATCACGAACTCCGAGATCGGCGGGGCGCAGACGCACGTCGCCGATCTGCTGCAGGCGCTGCGCGACAGGATCGAGCCTGTGCTGCTGGCCGGGGGCGCTGGGCCCCTGCTGGACGCCGCCCGAGCCGCCGGCGCGCGCACTATACGCCTGGCGCTGCTCGACAACGCCCTCTCGCCGCTGCGCGCGCTGGCCGCGCTCAGGGAACTGCTCAAGGCTCTCCGGGAAACCGCGCCCGATCTGATCCATGCGCATAGCGCTAAAGCTGGCGCGCTAGGCCGGGTGGCAGGCTGGCTGCTTGGCATCCCGGTGGTCTACACAGTGCATGGCTTTGCCTTCAAGGCCGCCGCCCCGGCTCGCCAGCGCCTCATCTCGCGCTGCATGGAGTGGCTGCTGGCGCCGCTGACCGCCCGCCTGATCTGTGTGGCGCAGGGCGAACGCGCGCTGGCCGCGGCGCTGCCGATCCCCGCCGCGCGGGTCAGCGTGATCCGCAACGGCATCGCCGACGGCGGCGCGCTGGCCACGCCCGGCGCACCGCTGCGGCGCATTGTCATGGTGGCGCGCCTGGCCGCCCCGAAGCGCGCCGACCTGTTGATCCGCGCTTTTGCCCGTGCCGCCCTGCCCGATTGCGAGCTGGTACTGGCAGGCGAGGGCCCGCAAATGGCCGCCCTGCAGGCGCTGGCCGACGTCCTGGCACCGGGGCGCGTGTTATTTGCTGGCCCGGTCACTGACATCCCCGCCCTACTGGCTTCGGCCCAGGCCTTCGCGCTGGCATCCGACCATGAGGGCTTCCCGCTCTCGGTGCTGGAGGCCATGCGCGCCGGCCTGCCGATTGTCGCCAGCGATCTTCCGGGCATCCGAGAACAGCTGGAAGGCGGCGCCAGCGGGCTGCTGGTCGCCGGCGATGGCGAACACGCCTGGGCTGCCGCGCTGGCACGGCTGGCACATGACCCCACCCTGCGCGAGGCCCTGGGACGCAATGCCCGGACACGCTGGGCAAGCGAGTTTGGCCTGGCACCCATGGCCGAAGCCACCTGGGCGATCTACCAGCAAGCGCTGGCGTGCAAGCCAGGCGCCCCCCGCGCGGCGGCCAGCACTGGAGCGCGCGGACAATGAACAAGAGCCACAGCGTCGCCCGCCCGGCCCAGCTAACCCGCCCCCAGGGCTCGGAAACCGTCCGCCGCGCCAGCCGCATGCTGGCCTGGGCGCTGCTGGGCCTGCTGCTCTTCGGCCTCAACATCGTACTGGCCGAGTTCGCCCATCACGCCGGCCTGGTGACTTACGTCTTCACCCGCACCCTGCTTTGGTCGGTGCTGCCCTATCTTTTCGCCTTCGTGCTGCTGCACCGCTCGCTGCACCTGCCCGCCATGGAAGGCAACAGCCTGGTCGGCTTGGCCACCACGCTGCCCTTTGCCGCGCTGCTCTTCGTCTTCGCCGCCTTCCACCTCGAATATTCGCGCGGCGCGCTGCTGCTCAGCTACCTCACTACGCTGGGCTGGATCTGGTTCGGCTACCGGCGCTTCGTGCGCAACTACGTGCCCGTGTTCGGCTATACCGATGCCGCCACTCTCGCGCAACTGGAGCAGATCCTCGCCATGCCCGGCGCGGCGCCGGCCAGCCCCACCCGCTTCCAGGCCATCAGCTCGCTGGACGAAGCCGTGCATTGCGACGGCCTGATGCTGGACCGCAACGCTACCGCCGACCCCGAGCGCACCCGCGTGCTGGCCCAGTTCAAGCTCAGCCACGTACGCATGTATTCGGTAGAACGGATCGGCGAGATGCTGACCGGCCGCGTCGGGCTCGCGCACATCGACGAGAACTTCCTCGACGACTATGCCGCGCACTATTTCTACAGCTTCGCCAAACGCCTGATCGACATCGCCGCGGTGGCCTGCCTGGCGCCGCTCGCGCTGCCGATGGGCTTGGCCGTGGCGGTCGCCATCCGTCTCGAATCCCCGGGCCCCGCCTTGTTCCGCCAGGGGCGGGTTGGCCTGTTCGGCAAACCCTTCACGATGTTCAAGTTCCGCAGCATGACGTTCGACGCCGGCGCGCCGGCGCAATTCGCCGCCCGCCGGGATCCGCGCGTGACCCGCGTGGGCCGCGTCATCCGCAAGTACCGGCTCGATGAAATCCCGCAACTGTGGAACGTGCTGGCAGGCGACATGAGCCTGATCGGCCCGCGGCCCGAGCAGGTGCCGATGGTGGACGAGTTTGCCCATACGATTCCTTACTACCCGTACCGTCACCTGGTGCGCCCCGGTCTGTCCGGTTGGGCCCAGGTCCAGCAGGGCTACGTGGGCACGCATGAAGAAACCGTGACCAAGCTCAGCTACGACCTGTACTACGTCAAGCATTGTTCGTTTGCGCTGGACTTGCTGATCGGGGTGAAGACGTTGCGGACGCTGTTGACGGGGTATGGGGCGCGTTGATGAACCGGACGCCCGGGGAAGCGCTGCCGCAGCCGATGCGGATCATGCTCCTCAGCACAGGCCTGCGCCTTGGTGGCGCCGAGCAGCAGGTAGCCGCACTGGCCCGGCAATTCATCGCGCTCGGTCATGCAGTAGCCGTAGTCAGCCTGACGCCGGATTGCGACGTCGATCTGCCTGAAGCCGCAACCGTGCTGCGCCTGGACATGCGCAAGACACCATGGTCGATGGCGAGCACGCTATGGCAAATACGCGCATTCCTGCGAGCCTGGCAACCCGACATCCTCCATGCGCACATGGTCCACGCCAATCTTTTCGCCCGTGCCCTGACCCGGATAACGCGCACGCCACCGGTGATTTGCACCGCCCACAGCTACCGGGAAGGCGGCAGGCTGCGCATGCTTGCGTACCGGCTGACCGACCGCTGGGCAAGTCTCACGACCCATGTCAGCGCGGATGGCCGCCAGGGCATGATCGACGCCGGCGCAGCGCCCCCTGATCGCATCGTCGTGGTACCGAATGGCATCGAGCTCGATCGCTTTCACCCCTCGCCCGAGCTCCGGCTGGCTACCAGGCAAAGCCTCGGTGCCACCGAGGCATCGATCCTCATCCTCAATGTCGGCAGGCTTGTGCCCGAAAAGGCGCAGGACCTGCTGCTGGACGCATTCAGCCGCCTGCAATCCGAAGAGAGGGTCGAAGCCCGCTTGCTGATTGCCGGAGAGGGCTCCGAGCGCGAAGCGCTCGCCGCCACGATCGAACGGCTCGGCCTGGACGAGAGCGCCACGCTACTGGGCATGCGGCGGGATATTGCCGCCTTGCTCAATGCCGCAGATTTATTTGTGCTCTCTTCGGAAATAGAAGGCATGCCGCTGGTCATCGCCGAAGCCCTGGCATGTGGCTGCCCGGTCGTCTCCACTGACGCGCCCGGCGTTGCGGGCTTGCTTGGCGATGCAGGACAGATCGTGCCAAGAAACAATGCAGCCGCGCTGGCCGCCGCGATGCGGGTGGTGCTGCGCGCCGGGCTTGGCTCCCCCTCGGAGCAGGCCGCGCGCCGGGATCGCATCGCCTTGCGATTCGGCATCGATGCGGTCGCACGGCAATGGCTATCCTGCTACACGCGGCTGGCCAGGCGAGCCACCGCCGAGCGCGTGGAGTTGGCCTGATGCGGCGTCTAGTTGCCGGAAATCTCCTGTGGATGCTAGCCGAGCGCGGCATCCAGGTGGCCGCGGGGATCGGCATCGTCGCCATGCTGGCACGCGCGCTGGGGCCCGAAGGGTTCGCGCACTTCCAGTACGCCCAGGCCGTGGTCCTGATCGCCGCGTCGGTAGCGTTGATCTGCGGTGGCGAGGTGGTCGTGCCACGGCTGGTGGCGACGCCGTCGCCGCATGAGCAGCACAAGCTGCTCACGCATGCGTTTTCGCTGCGTGTCGGTGGTGCAATCCTCGGCTACTTGCTGATGTGCGGCTTCCTGCTGCTGCGCCAGCCCGCGCCGGACACGTGGGCCGCAGCCTTGTTGCTTGGCATCGCCATTCTGCTCAGGGAACCCTCCGGCGTGGTGATTGCCTGGCTGCAGGCGCATACCAACAATCGCCCCAATACGCTCTTCAGCCTGATATCGCTCTCCGCCAAGGGCGGCCTGGTGGCCATCCTCTTTGCAGCAGGCGTGCACAGTGTTCCATCCTTCGCCAGTGCATTTGCCATCGAGGCCATCATCCTTGCCGGCCTGCTGGCCACCTACTACTTCACCCGGGTGGAACCCTGTCGCGTGCAATACGACATCCAGTTCACGCGTGAGCTGATGACAAACGGCGCGCTGTTCTGGGTGAGCTTCATGCTGATGATGGGCGCGCGCCGGATCGACCAGTTGGTGCTGCAGCCCTCAGTGCCGCTTGCCGAGTTCGGCGCTTATGCAGCGTGCATGCAGATACTCGACAACTACACGGTTGTGGCTACCATCCTGGCCGCGGGGGTTGCGCCTATCTATGTCTACGGTAAGCCCGCTTTTGTGGCAGCTCGTGCAAACATCGCGCGCATTGCGATCGGCATGAGCGCGATCGGGCTATGCGGGGCGGTGCTGATCGCCGCCGGCGCGCCGTGGATCGTGCAGTTGCTATATGGCCACGCCTTTGTATCGTCCGCCGCCTTGCTGCAAACCGCAGCCCTGTCCTCGACGTTGATCTTCGCCGACGTCGGCCTGACCTTGCTTCCCGTCTATCTGCGCCGGCCCGACTGGATCGCCATCAAGTGGGGCGTGGTCCTGGCGGTCACGCTCGCATTCGACCTGGCGGTGGTGCCCAAGTATGGGGCATGGGGAGCCGTCGGCGGCTATACATTGGGCAATGCCGTTGCCGTGGCGTTTGGCATCTGCCTGTGGTGGCGCAGCAGAAAAACACCCTCCCTGGCGGCCGCATGAAGCCATTACCTACGCTTTGCTTCCTGACCGGCACGCTGAATGCCTTCGCTGGCGCCGAGCGGATGACAGCTGTCATCGCCAATGCGTTCGCGGAGCGCGGCTATCCGGTGCTGATCCTCAGCCTGTGGGATGAGCGCAGCTGCTTTACGCTCCATCCTGACGTCGTTCACGAAGCGCTGTTTGCACAACGGCCATCGTTCAAACGAGCCTATTTCTCCACAATTGCCGGAATAAGGCGCTTTGCGAAGCAGCGGCATGTCGACGTACTGATTGAAGTCGATACCATGCTCACCTTGTTCACACTGCCCGCGACCCTGGGCCTCAAGATTCGCAGAATCGCCTGGGAGCATTGTCATTTCGACGAGGACCTGGGGAAGCCAGCCCGGCGCTTTGCGCGCAGGCTGGCGGCAAGATTCAATGACGCCGTGGTAGTGTTGACAGAACGCGACCGGCAGCGATGGAAGGAGGCGCTTGCGCCGCGCTGCCGTGTCGAGGCGATTCCAAATCCACTACCGTTTCCCTTTCCAACAGTGCCGGCAAGGCGAGCATCAACCACGGTGCTGGCGGTCGGCCGAATGGTCCGCGCAAAAGGATTCGATGTCCTGCTAAACGCGTGGGCACGCGTACGCCAATACCACTCCGACTGGCGCTTGCTTATTCTTGGTGATGGCGAAGAGCGCCAAGCGTTGGAAGCGCTTACGCGCGAGCTCGGCATCGCGGATTCGGTGGAAATGCCGGGAGTCCGGGCAGAGATGGAAGACGCCTATCGAGATAGTGCGATCTTCTGCCTTAGCTCCCGCTATGAAGGCTTCTCGCTCGTACTCATTGAGGCTATGGCATTTGGCTTACCAATTGTGTCGACGAATTGCGAGACCGGGCCGAAGGAGCTGATCATCGATGGCACGAATGGTCTGGTGGCACCCGTGGATAGTGCCTCTGCTCTGGCCGAGTCCCTGACGCTGCTGATCTCGGATGAAGCGCTGCGCGATCATCTTGCGGCAAATGCCCGCGAATCGGCACAACCGTTGACAATCGAAAACACGTTGGATCGTTGGCACTCGGTCCTGGGGTAGGGAATCCAATCTTCTGCACCACTTCGCTGGCACCTCGGAACATTGAGTCCACCGTCCAGGGTAAATGCCGCAAGTGAGGAGCCCGCGTGAATGTATGCGAGCCGACGCTCTGGCGCGCCCGACGAACGCCCACCCAGTTCCGTCGGCAGTAAAAGCCGCTCGCCTGTCGGCTCGGGCGGGGCTGCCAGTTAAGCGAAATACTAGTGGGTCTTTTTGTATTCCCCTAGTGATCGCTCCCACTGCTCTGCGACTTCCAGATATTTCGCATAGCCGGTCCGCTTGAACATCTCTCTCAACAAGGCGATGTGGATACCCATGTAGAAGTCCGTGAGATAGTTCGGCTTCTTTTCGAAATTACGATGCTGTAGATCGTAGATACTCCACGGCATCGGCAATGTGGCGTCCTCGGGCGCTGCGTGGACCACGAACGCATCAAGATTCTTTCTCAATGAGGCATCACCAGCGCTCCATAGAGACAACGCCCGCCTGTCGCCTGTGGCCAAAAAATAGTCATTGATGCCCAATAGCGCGAACACAAAGCCATTGAAGATATGATTCGGGTCGCGTGGATCCGGCGTTTCCTCATACCACGGCATTCCGTTCAATTCACCCAGCAGACCACCATCCGTGGTTGGTATCGTAAACACACGGAGTGCCTTGCCAGCAGCAACTCTGTACTTGGAGTCTTTGGATTCTCCGTACGCACGAACAAGCAAAGAGATAGCATTCCCCTGGGTGACAGCCGAATACCACGGTGCCTTCAACCGGTATCCGTTCGGATGCGGATAATTGTGATCGAACTGAAGGGGAAACCCGCCATTCTGGCTTTGCGTTGCGATCAGCCAATCTGCGGCCTTAAATATACGCGCTTTTTCAATTTCCGCCCCATTTTTGAAGTAGCGTGCGTATGCTCCAAGCCCCCACTGCGCGACCGATGTCGGATTGGCATTGAATTCGCCGGTCGACCAGATTTTGATGTGAGGAATACCGTCGCTATCGAACTGCACTCCAGGCGATTTGTTCAGGTCAAATGGCTCGAAGATTACCGGCAACAGTGGTTCGGGTTTAATCGCCTGACATCCAGCATAGAGCGCCATGACAGCCGTGGCAGCCATACCTATCGCAAAATTACGAAAACGCCCTATATCTATCATGAATAATGTGCCGCTCCGTTTTCCAAGCAAAGCCGCTAAGGGCCGCGCCAGAATTCACCCGAATATTTGCTTCCGGGATTATTTCAATTAACAACTTTCTTGGCCAACGCCGCAAATCGCCGCACCCGATTACCTCAAATGCGGTGCCCACATTAATCGACCCCGTTTGCGGGTGGCATCCCCAGCTTGTTGCGCAAGGAAGAGCTCAAGGCGGCGAACAGGTGGGAAGCAATCAGTGCCGACGGCATGGCCAAGCGATGGAGGCGCGCAACCAGCGCAAGGAGGCCTACCTCCTCACCAAGGCAGATAGCGTCGAAAGAATGATCCTGAAATCGAGCCAAAGGGAACGGTGCTGGACATAGTCGAGATAGAAATCCAGCTTGATTGGCAGGACTTCTTCGATATAGGCACGCTCGGCATCCACCGCCCGCCCCAGAATAATATTCTCATCCTTGAACTCGATGGATGCTCGGTCGGTGATCCCCGGCCTTACGGACAGCACCCTCTCACGCGCCGCTGCCGGATAGCAGGCAACATAACGGGGCACTTCCGGCCGAGGTCCGACGAGGCTCATATCGCCCACGATAACGTCCAGGAGTTGCGGCAATTCGTCTAGTTTGTATTTCCGCAGTATGGAGCCGACCCGAGTAACGCGCCGGTCCGCTCCAACGGTAATCTGCAGGCCCTTCTTCTCTGCGTCGACCACCATGGTGCGGAACTTGTGAATGCGGAAAACCTTTCCGAATTGCCCCACGCGTTCCTGCCGGAAGAAAACCGGCCCCGAAGACTCGAGCTTTATCGCGAAGGCCAGCAACACTAGCAGCGGAGACAGCACGATGGTGCCTGCGCCTGCGAAGAACAGGTCAAACAAGCGCTTTGCCATCAGGCAAGAACCTCCCTCAGCGCACTGATTACCCGTGCCTGATCGGCATCGGACATGGCGGTATAAAGTGGGATGCTCAGCATAGTCTGATAAGCGTGGTCCGCCACCGGGAACATCTCGGGACGCAGCTCGTAGCGATCTCTCCAGTAAGGATGGCGGTGGAGTGGCACATAGTGCACACTGGTACCGATGCCACGATCCGACAGCCCCTGAATGACCTCGTCGCGGCGATGCCCGGCAGCCAGCGCCGCCTCACTGAGGCGCACCACATAAAGATGCCAGGAATGGATGTCACCCACCGGGGCGTCCGCCGGCAGTATCAATGGCAAGTCTTGCAGTTCCGACGCGTAGCGCGCCGCGAGTTCTTGCCGGCGAAGTAGAAACCGCGGCAATTTCGACAACTGGACCAGCCCCATCGCGGAAGCGATGTCGGTCAGATTGTACTTGAAGCCGGGCGCCACAACTTCGTAATACCATGCCGGAGTCTTAGAGACAAAACGGTCGAAAGCGTCGCGGTTCATCCCATGCAGACGCATCACCTTCATCCGCCTGGCCAGTTCCTCACTGCGCGTTACGACCATGCCGCCTTCACCGGTGGTCATGGTCTTGTTGGCGTAGAAGCTGAAGACCGTCGCATCCGACTCCAACTGGCCTACTTTAGTTCCGCCAAACGTAGTCGGCAAAGCGTGCGCGGCGTCCTCCACTACCTTCAGGCCGTGTTCGCGCGCGACCGCGAAAATTTCGTCCATCTGGCAGGCGAGACCACCGTAATGCACTGGCATGACCGCTTTCGTGCGCGGCGTGATCGCCGCACGGAGCTTCTCCACGTCCATATTAAGCGTCTTCGCATCCACGTCCACCAGCACGGGATCGGCGCCCAGATAACGCACGACCTCGGTCGTAGCCGTGAAAGTAAGTGTCGGCGCGATGACCTCATCCCCAGGCCCGATACCGAGCGCTTCCAGCGCCAGATGTAGGCCGGCCGTAGCCGAATTAACGGCGATACTCTCCACGCCGCCACCAAGATAGTCGGAAAACGCCTGTTCGAAGGCTTTTGTCTTCGGGCCGGTAGTCACCCAGCCCGAGCGAAGGGCCTCCGTGACCGCTGCGATTTCTTCATCGCCGATCTCAGGCAACGCGAAGGGAAGAAAGGGTTGGGAAGTGCTCATGAAGTAGCTGCCTCAAGATAAAACTGTCCGGCCGAATAGCCTTTGATGACAAACCCGTGGTCCAGATAAAAACGAATGGCCTTGACGTTGCTGACACGCACGTAGAGTCCGACCGCATCACATCCGATTGCCTTGGACTTCTGCTTTGCTTGCTCCAGCAATGCGGCGCCGATCCCTGGCCTGGACCTGTCGCTGGCAATGGAAAGAATCAGAAAACGGGATTCCTGATAGGGATGCTTCGTATCAAAAAAACGATAGAACACATCCGCCAGGACCTTGGCGGATGCCGCTACCGGGTTAGCCAACGCAGTCAGCAAGATGGCACTGCGTTGCTCCCGCTTAAAGGCAGCAATCCGCCCCCCCATGCCGAAGCCACTGACCACGAAGCCGATCGGCAGGGTCGAGCTGCCGTCGTCAGGCAGAGCCTTGACGACAAAGCAATCGCTGTCGAAAAAGTGGCCATAGTAGCGCTCCAGTAACTCTGACGAGAACCGCGAAGTGAAGTGCGCCTCCGAGTAGACCTTCTTGTGTACGGCAGCAAGGCTCGGGAGATCCTGCTGCGTTGCCGGCTCCAGCTTGATCATTGTGCGAGCGCCTCGTCATACGAGGCCAGCAGCTTCAGCCCTTCCCGATTCCAGGAGTATTTTTCCTCGATGAGAGTACGACCATTGCGCGAATACCGCTCCCACAGATCGGGACTGCCGTGAATGGCGTTGACGGCGCCAGCAATCGCGGCAGGCTCGGACGGATCCACGCAAATCCCGCATTCGCCGCTCTCGATTACACTGCGCCACAATTCAAAATTGGAGCAAACCACCGGAATGCCGGCCGACATATACTCAAAGAGCTTGTTGGGTTGAGAAAAGATGTGGTTCGGCGCGGGAAGGAAATTGACAATCCCGGCGAACGACCTGCCGTAGATATCTGAGATTTCCTTGCGGCTAACCTGTCCGAAGAATGAGACGCGACTCCAGTTCCGATGCGACTTCACTGCAGTCTCGATATCGGTGCCTGCAAATGTGCCCGCAAGATAGAATTTGATGCTGGGGTCGATGAAATCCAGCGAGTCCATCAACGGCAAGATGCCACGCACCTGGCTGATTGCACCCACGTAGCAGAACCCATCCTTCTCCACGCTATCACTGTGGGCCTGGATGAATTCCTCCACCAACGGGTAGTTGTTGATTGTCACGGTACGCTTGGCCACCGGCTTGAACCGCTTCTCGATATGCGAGGTGGCAGCCACCACGAGATCCAGGCGCTTGACCACGAAGTCCTCCAGGCAACGGAACGACGTCGAGACTATTTTGCGCAAGGGCAACGGAATCCATTCCTTCGACAGAATGTCATCCGGATAGCATTCATGCGAGTCGTAAATAACCTTCGCACCGGTCAGCTTCTTCAGCAGCAGCCCGTAGGGAAGCAATTCCGGATCGTGAAAGTGGTAGACATCGGCTTTCTGCGCCTTGGCCGCCTGAAATGCCTTAAGCGCACCGGTCAACATTCGCTTCAAACGCCCACCGCCACTCTGCAGTTGGATCACGTCGACCCCGCTCCCAGCAGTGACATCGGCTGGGCACGCAACTAATGAAACGTCGTAGCCTCCCGAAGCGAGCGTACGACACTCCTTGTGGAAGACGCGAACGTCATTCACCCTGTGCACCGAACTAAAATGGCAAACCTTTTTTCCCATGTCTCTGTCGCCTATGCGCTGAAAGCGTTTACGTGCCGGATCACTTCCTGCACGTCTGCATCGGTCATCACGGGTGAAATGGGAAGGCTCAACACTTCATCGTGCATGAGCTCGGTGATGGGATGGCTCTGGCTTGCATAGGCTGCGTAGGCCGCTTGCCGGTGCGGAGGAATGGGATAGTGAACGAGGGTCTGCACCCCGGCCTTGCCAAGATACTCGTGCAACGCCTGGCGCGCTTCCGTGCGGACAACGAACAGGTGCCAGACATGCTGTTCCCGGCTCTCCCATCTGGGAAGGCGGATCAGGGGATTGCTGATCCCATCCAGATACATGCGCGCTACCTTGCGGCGCTGCTCAGTCTGCAGGTCAAGATACTTGAGCCTTACGCTAAGCACAGCCGCCTGGATCTCGTCCAGGCGGCTATTAACACCCTGATAGACATTCTTGTATTTTTCGTGGGAGCCGTAATTGCGCAAGGCGCGCAGCGTTTCCGCCAGCTCGCTGTCATTGGTGGTGACGGCGCCACCGTCGCCCAGCGCGCCAAGATTCTTGCCGGGGTAAAAGCTAAACCCAGATGCATGGCCCCAGGCCCCCGCCTTGCGCCCATCGAGACGGGCGCCGTGAGCTTGCGCCGAATCCTCCAGCACCAGCAAGCCATGACGGTCGGCGAGTGCCATGATCTCTGGCATGTCCGCCAGCCGGCCATAAAGGTGCACTGGCAGGATGGCCCTGGTCCTGGAGGTGATCGCGGCCTCCGTCTTGGCGATGTCCAGGTTGAACGTATTGTCGTCGGGCTCGACAAAAACCGGGATCAACCTGTTCTCGGTAATCGCGAGGACACTGGCGATGTAGGTGTTTGCGGGCACGATGACCTCGTCGCCCTCCTTCAACCGGCCGAGTTCTTTCCAGGCCCGCAGCGTCAACGTGAGCGCGTCCAGCCCGTTGGCAACGCCAATGCAATGCCCGGCGCCACAATAGTCGGCGAATGCCCCCTCGAAGTTCTTCAGTTCTTCGCCGAGGATGTACCACCCGGAATCGAGCGTCCGCTCGAACGCCGCCAACAGTTCTTCACGCTGCTGCAGCGCAATCTTCTTCAAATCAAGGAAATGCACCATTATTTGCTACCCTTAGCCGCGCAGAGAAATTCTTCGTAGTCCCGGAAATAATCATCTTCATCGTACTTGGCCGACGCCAGCACCATGCAGACCGCCCCGCCGGAGAAATTGTCCAACTCCCGCCACATCATTGGACAGACATATAGTCCTTTGTCCGGGCTATCCAGAGAAAACCTCCGCCGTTGCGTGCCATCATTCAAGACGACATCGAAGCTGCCTGCGATCGCGACAATAAGCTGATGCAGAGCCTTGTGCGCGTGCGCGCCTCTCTCCGCACCTTCCGGAATATCATAAAGATAATAGATTCTCTCGATACCGAAAGGGACGTGTCGATCAGCTTCGATAAACGTCAGATTGCCGCGCTGATCGGCGATCTTCGGCAATTCGATTAACTTGCAATTCTCTACAGACATCAATTATTTTCTCCTGCTTGGACGGCCCGTGCGTTGGGCGTGTCCAGATCGGTCCGGTCCGCTCGCCGGAGTCGTTCCACGTGCGGGCGCAACCCCCGTTTTGCTGCCGGCATTCCTTTCAAGTCGCTGGCGAGACCGTTTGCCTCCGGAGTTGCGGGTACGCGATCTTCATGGAGCAAGATCGTATTGCGCAGGTCCTGCGTCATTGCTCATGTCGGACCGCTGGCATTCTGCGTCACATAGCCGCTGATTCTAGCAGGATTGCCTATCACGATGGCTCCGTCCGGCACTGATCGGGTAACGACTGCGCCCGCCCCGACCATGGCGTTGGCGCCGATCGTGATGCCCGCCAGGAGCACCGCGCCGCCGCCAATTGAAGCCCCCTTGCGAACCGTGGTCTGTGCGAATGCTTCCGGATACACTTTGCTGCGTGGAAACAGATCGTTCGTAAAGGTCACATTAGGGCCGACGAATACGTCGTCCTCAAGCCGCACCCCGTCCCACAACTGCACGCCGGATTTTACGGTTACACGATCACCGACGACAACGTCACTTTCTATCAGGCAATGCGAGCATATATTCGCATCCTTGCCGATAATAGCTCCCGCCAGAATCACGACGTATTGCCACACGCGCGTGCCCGCGCCAATGTCGGATGCGCTTACGTCTGCGCTCGGGTGAATAAAGACACTCATGATTCGTCCGCCAGTCCAAGCAGATACATCCCATAGTCGGTCTTGCCCAACTGCCGGCCCGCTACCCTGAGTGCATCGGCGTCAATCCAGCCGCTACGCCACGCGATCTCCTCCAGACAAGCGATCTTGTATCCCTGCCGGTTCTCTACCGTTTCAACAAAATGCGCCGCTTCCAGCAGGCTGGAATGCGTGCCGGTATCCAGCCATGCGAAACCGCGGCCAAGAACATCCACACACAGCTCGCCGCGACTCAAGTATTCCTGATTGACGCTCGTGATCTCCAACTCACCCCGGGGCGATGGTTTCACACTCTTTGCGATATCGATTACCTGATTATCGTAAAAATACAGGCCAGTGACGGCAAAATGCGATTTGGGATTGCTTGGCTTTTCCTCAAGCGAGATCGCGCGCTTCTCCTCATTGAATTCCACGACGCCGAAACGCTCGGGATCCTTCACCTGGTAGCCAAAAACCGTGGCCCCCTTGGAGCGGCTCGCTGCAGAGTGAAGGATAGGCCGGAAGCCCTGCCCGTAGAAAATATTGTCGCCGAGCACGAGGCACACGCTATCCGTACCGATAAACTCTTCGCCAATAATAAAAGCCTGCGCGAGTCCATCCGGACTCGGTTGCACGGCGTAACTGAAACGCACGCCAAATTTCTCGCCTGTCCCCAGTACCCGCTGGTATTGAGGAAGATCCAACGGCGTTGAAATCACGAGAATATCGCGAATTCCGGCCAGCATGAGCACTGAAATCGGATAGTAGATCATCGGTTTGTCGTAAACCGGCAGCAGCTGCTTCGATATCCCCAGGGTCGCCGGGTATAGTCGCGTGCCGGATCCACCGGCGAGGACGATGCCTTTCATAGTCACAACCTTTCTAGTCTTCGATTACCGTTCCGCTCGGTATTCCCTTGGAAATTCACGACGGGCATATATGCGTGCAGGAAGCCGCCAATCCGGGCGGGCTGTCAGCCCTCGATCACTTCCCAAGCATCCGGGCGAGGAAAATATCGTGGGCGAAATGAATCGACATCGCCAGAAACCATCGCTGCGGCGACACCAGGTGAAAATTCTTCGACAGGATCAAGGCCTTCTGCCGGAAAATCTCCGCCCTACCTCGGGTCTTCATGGTATTGCCCTGATGCCATCGATAGTAGAAAAGGGGCTCCCGGACCGCCACGAACTCAGTCTCCGCCGAGCAGCGGATAACAAAGTCCCAATCTTCCTCTTTCAGGCTTTCGTCGAAGCCATCGAGCTTATCGTACAGCTTCCGCGAGAACAGCATCGATCCCGCCGGCACGCCCTGCCGCAGGAAAACCTGGGAAGTGACCTTTCCAGTTTTTGGCTTCGCAGGAAATATGCGAAGAAGGCGGCCATCATCGGCAAACTCCTGGGCTTGCGTGAAGCAGAACTCGGCCGCCGGACTGGCCGCGAGCAACGCCATCTGCTTTGCCAGTTTCTCGGCTTGCCAGTAGTCGTCCGAAGCCAGCAGGGCGACGTACTCTCCGGTTGAGAATTCGCGAATTGCCCTGTTGAAGGTGCGGCAAACGCCGCGGTTCGATTGGCTGACAAAACGAAAGCCGTGGCGCGCGGCCAATTCCGTTAGCAGCTTGACGGATCCGTCCTTGGACCCGTCGTCGATCACGATGAGTTCGACATTCGGATAACTCTGCGCCAACACGCTCGCAATCGCCTGTTCCACGTATTTTTCGTGGTTATAGCAAGGGATGATAACGGAAATTAACGGGTAATCCATATTAGCGTCGGGGACTCTGCGGCCCCGTGTCCTTGTTCGTCAATTCAGGGAGCCTGCGTGGCCAGGCCGGAAGCAGGCGCAGCCACGGATACGCTTCGCGACAGCAGGTAGCAACTCAGGATCATCAGTACCCCCCCTCCTGTCAGGAGGACAGTAGGCAGCGGCGCATTCATCAGCTGAATCAACAGCGGAGTCAGCAGGATCAAGTACTTCGAGTCACGGAAGACGGTACGCAGGATGGCAAAAAAGCCCAGCAGCGGCGCGATCGACAGCCAGCCAAAATTCACATAGGCGTCAGCCAGGAAGTTGACATTCGCGCCATCCCCCTTGAGGTAATAGATGTCGCCAATTATCTGCGCCGGCGCGCCGTCGTAGGAATAGTGGAATACCTTCGACAAGAAACTGTACGAGTACATCAGGTATTCGCCTGTGAAATGCGATGCATACTTGAAAGCTATGTCCAGCGGCAGGATCACGAAGCGGTTGACAATGAACCCGAGCCAGACCGAATCGAAGATCGACGCCGCCGTAAACAAACCCGCGAATGCGGCCAGGATCAGGGTGACGGCAATGCTGATGCCCCGCAGCAGCAGGAATGCAATGATCAGGAAGACCAGGAACAGGTAGACCTTGTCGCCGGCGGAAAGAAAAAAGACAAGTACATAGCCTATTCCCAGCAACTTGATTGTCTTCAGGCGAGGAATAAAAATAAGGAACACGGCGAATACATAGACCGACCAGGCGTACGGGTAGGTCCAGGCTCCGCTGAGCCACTCGACGAATTCCTTGCGGCGCGCGTAGACCGAGGCAAAACTGAAATCCAGCCCGATATTGTAGCTGCGAAGCAAATTCAGAAGAAGCAACGACACAATGGCTGCATATACGCAGGCGAATGGTGTCTCCCACCGCGAGACACGGGGATCGTCATATCTCGCTGCCTGCCACGGATATAGTTCCGACAGGAAATAGAAGATTACGCTGCATCCAATCCAGAACGCCGCATCGAAGGCGAAGAAGCTGAAGTCCCCATCCGCCACCCAGAAAACGGTCGCGGACGGCAAGAAGGTGGCCAGGAATAAAAAAACCACCGCATAATCGATCTCGTCGCAACAGACGGACAAATATGGCAACGCGGAGAAAAACACGACAAGCGCCACCAGCCAGGAGAGATAATATTTCCCCGAGAACCATTCGCCCGATACCTGCAGGCCGTAAACCCCATAGCTGCCGGACACATGGTAGGCAAAATAATCCAGTGCCAGCTTGACCATTATCAGCAAGGCCAGGGCAAGCGGCAGCTTGGACAATTTCATTTCAGTTTCCTCGATTCTGCTAGCAAATATCAGCGGTTATGTTCCGCGATCACCTTTGCAATCAGCTCCGCGGCATGCCCGTCGCCATAGGGCATGGCATCCAGGCGGCCAGCAGCCGGGATGGACGAGAACACGGCCTTGAAGCCTTCCGACGCGGGCGAGGCCAGTCGATTCCAGCCCAGTTCCACCAACTCGACCCATTCGGTCTCATCACGCAGCGTAATGCATGGAACCTGGTGGAAGTACGCCTCTTTCTGCACTCCACCCGAATCCGTCGCGATCAGGCTGGCATTTTTCTCCAGCATAACCATGTCCAGGTAGCCGACGGGATCCACGACCTTCACATTGCCGGGAATGCTCAGGCCCATCTGCGCCACGCGCTGGCGGGTGCGCGGATGCAAAGGCAGGACCACCGGCTGGCACGCGGCCGCGAAAGCACGCAGGATACTCTCCAGCCGCTCCCGCACATCCGTATTTTCCTGTCGGTGTACGGTGGCCAGGATGTATTGCTTGGGGGCGAGGCCCAGGTCGTCCAGCACCCGGCTCTCCCGTTCGGCTTTGGCCGAGAATATCAGCGCGGCGTCATACATGACGTCACCGACATTCATCACATGGGCACCGCGAATACCTTCGGCATCCAGGTTGCCGAGCGCAACGACGTTGGGAACCAGCAACAAGGTACTGACATGGTCGGTCAGCTTGCGATTGGTTTCCTCCGGCATCCGGTTATTAAACGAACGCAGGCCTGCCTCCACATGCACCAGCGGGATGTGAAGCTTCACCGCGGCAATCGCACCAGCCAGCGTCGAATCCGTATCGCCGTAGACCAGTATCCAGTCCGGGCGCTCTTCCACCATGACCTTTTCAATGGCTTCGATCATCCGGCCGGTGTTCTGGCCATGGGATCCGCCGCCGATTCCCAGGTTGTAATCGGGGTGGGGGATCTCCAGCTCATCGAAGAAGATATCGGACATATTGGAGTCAAAGTGCTGCCCAGTGTGCACGATGACTTCCGAGAACAGCGCGCTACGCCGGAATGCGCGCGACACTGCCGCTGCCTTGATGAATTGGGGGCGGGCACCAATAATCGTTAGAACCTTCACAAACACCTCACGTTAGTCTGTCATCATCCCCCTCGGACTGAACCAAGGGCGACTGTTGTTGCTACCCGAAGCAGAATCACTCGGGGGATGCCGTCAATATCAGCACGAAGTCGTATGCCAGCGCACGAAGTTCACCCAGCGCCAGACCTGCCAGGTAAATCGTGCCTTACCGGCCATTACAGCATCAAAGCTTGCCAGCAATGCATCGCGATTGATGAAGGGGATATCCTTGCTGTCCTGCAGCCACCCGCGCAGTTCCCGCGAGAGTCCCATCAGCCAGTCCCGCTCCGGCGTAGCGAATCCGATTTTGTCTCGCCGGTCGAGCACGTCGTCCGGCACGATGCCGCGCATGGCGGCGCGGAACACGCTCTTGGTCTCGCCGTTGCGGGCGATCAGGTAGTGCTCCGGCAATGAAAGGAGCAGATTTGTCATCGGCACCGTCAGGAAAGGCACCCGGCTCTCGACCGAGAACTGCATGGAATTGCGGTCCGCGTGCCGCAACAGCGCGGGAAGCCCGCGTTGCTGCAAGGATTTGGCCAGTTGCTCCATCACCCGGCGCCCTTTGGCATCGGGAAGCAACGCAGTGCGGGCCTCGTTCAAGTTGACGCCCGCCTCCGCAAGCATGTCTGTCTTGAGCCAGGGCGGGGCAAAGTCGCGGCCAAGCGCCTTGCGCGCCGACCGGTAGAGACTGTCCGGCAAAACAACGCGTCCCAGTTCCATGCAAGCGAGCTTGTAGCTCCGGCCGGGCCATTGGCTCCATTGCCGTGCAAAATTGTGCGCCGCATAGGGCTGGCCCTGACCGAGCAGGCTCAGCAGGCGGTAGCCGGGGTATCCGCTGTAGCCGGCCAGCAGTTCATCCGCGCCTTGTCCATCCAAGGTCACGGTGACGGCGTGTTCACGTGCCAGCTGGAACACCCTGTACTGGGCGTAGATGCTGGTACTGCCGAACGGCTCTCCCTGTGCCGTAATCATCTGGTCAAGATCGCGGAACAAGTCTGCCCCGGTAGCGGTAACCTTATGCGCCTTCGCGTTGACGTGCAGATTGATCCGGTCCGCCCAGTGTTCCTCGGACAGGTTGCTGCCCTGCGCGATATAGCTAAACGTGTTGATCGGCAGGTCGGGCTCGACATGCCGCATGGCGCATACCACTGCCGAGGAGTCGATGCCTCCGGACAGGGCAGCCCCCAGCGCCACGTCGCTGCGCAGGTGCAGGCGGATATTCTGCAGGAATTGTTCGCGTACCGCCTCTGCTGCCTGCTCGAACGACAACGCCGAACGCGCCCTGGTATCGGGTCGCCACCAGCGCTCCGGCACGGCGCGTATCGACGCGGCCAGGTCGACCTGCAACAGGTGTCCCGGCAGCAAATGCTTGATCCCGTCGATAAAGGAGCGCTCGACGCTGTCATAGTCGCCGTGCACGAGATAGTCATAACTGCGCTGCCAATCGAGCCGGCCCTTGGTGCCGCGCAGCGCCATCAGCGCTGGCTGTTCCGAGGCGAAATACAGGCGGTCCTCATGCAGCTCATAAAAGAAGGGCTTGATCCCGAAGGCATCCCTGACGCACGTCAACCGGTTCAAACTGCGGTCGTGCACTACAAATGCAAACATCCCCTCCAGCCTGGGGAGGCATTCGGCCTGCCATTGCACCCATGCGCACAGCAGGACCTCGGTATCCGAGTCTGAGTGAAATTGATGGCCAAGCGCCTTCAGTTCCTCGCGCAGCTCACGGTAGTTGTAGATTTCGCCATTGAATATCATGGCGTACCGGCCGTCCGTGGTGATCATGGGCTGGTGGCCGCCGGCCGACAGATCAATGACCGAAAGGCGGGTGTGGCCGAGAACGACCGCACCGTGCGCCATGCGGTTCAGCTCGAAACCTCTGTCATTCGGGCCCCGATGGTGCATTGCCGCCAGCGCGGCTTGGAGTCGAGGCTCAAGACCATTGTCAGGGTGCTTCCAGTAGCCACCAACGATGCCACACATATAGTTCTCAGCTATTCAGTACGAAATGATCGGACGCGCACGGCATGCTTGCGAGTGTGCAAGAGAATCACAAGGACGCCACCAGCGTAGCCCGCCATACCAACCAGGGAAAAACCAATAATCGCCACCAGCGGACTGCCAACGTGAAATCCGTACCAGACTGCAATCGCCTTGGCGCAAAGCAGGAAGAGATTGATCCACAGATTGAGCTGCTGCCCCTCCGTTGCCATCAGCAAGATGGAAACCGGCGAGTAGAGGAATTGCGCGGACAAGCCAAGCATCATCCAGCTCGCATAGACTCCGGCTTCGCGCCAGCTCTGGCCGAAGATCAACGCGAACAGGTCCCCACCGA
The DNA here is from genome assembly GCF_054589115.1 of Cupriavidus sp. 8B. Taxonomy (NCBI): domain Bacteria; kingdom Pseudomonadati; phylum Pseudomonadota; class Betaproteobacteria; order Burkholderiales; family Burkholderiaceae; genus Cupriavidus; species Cupriavidus sp. 8B. Next base: position 46,902 of record NZ_BAAILO010000150.1, read on the forward strand.
TCCAAAAGACGACCAGCGTCGGCAGCGCGACGATCGCGATCAGCACAACCACCACCTTCAGGGCCAGCCGGTCCAGACCGGCATTGCGCGCCGAGTCCTGGCTGGCGCCGAGAAGAACCTGACCGACAGCTTGTGCCAGCAGCGTCATCGGCATCATCAGAACCCGTTCCGCCAGCATGTAGAAACCTGCCACCGCCGGGCTGAACAGCGCCGCGAGAAGCATGTTCGGCAATTGCGTTCCCATGACATCGACCAATGCGGCCGGGACATCGTATTTAGGAAACCGATGATAGCGGCGCAACAGGACCAGGAATCGCTGACCCGACGAAGATGCCCTGCCTACGAGCGACCTCAAGCCGACGCCCCTGGCAAGGCGCGCCGTGCCGGCGGTCAATCCGATCAGCTGCCCCAGGATCAATCCGAGCGCCCCCAGCCCCATCAGGCCAGAAACCAGCTGGGTCGCGACGTTTGCGCAGCTTTGCGTCAGCTTGGTCTGGGCGATGGCCTTGTAGTCGTTGTTGCGTACCGCCCAATAGTTAAGGGCCTTGTACGATCCCGCGCACAGGACAACCAGCGGCAGAAGCCAGAGATAGTCTGCCAGGGCGGGCGTCTTGCTCAGCCTGGCAATGTCATCCCTGAACAGGGCCACCACCACCACGGATGCAGCGGCGATAGCAGCATTGATCCCCAGCGTCAGCAACAGCAGCAGGCGCGCGCTTCCGACGCCCTTTGGCAAAGGTATGGCGAATTCATACCTCAGGCTGGAGACAATCAGAATCATCGACATCGCGGCGGTAAATACCGCCAGGATGCCGAATTCCGCGGGCGCATAAAGCCGCGTCAGCACAGGCGTCGCGAGCACCAGGATCAGCTGGCCTGCTGCCGTGCCCGAAACCAGCGCAAGCACAGATCGCAGGAAGCGGTTCTGCGGAATGAGTCTTCCCATACTCGTGCTGTTAGGCCCTGCTGCCGAGTACGTCGACGATTTTCAGAAGCTGAGCCTCGGAAAGATCTGCGCTCATCGGCAGGCTCATGACCTTTTGCGCCAGCGCCGCCGAAACTGGAGTACTGGATGGGCCGCAAAGGTCACGATAGGCCGGTTGTTCATTCAGGGGCACCGGATAGTGCACCGCGGTGGGCACGCCAGCTGCCTTCAGGACCTCCTGGGTTTGTGCCCGGTCGTCCAGCAGAACGGTGTACTGCGCGTAGACGCTCGTGCGATCTTCGCGCTGGCGAACCCGCTTGACCTTGGCGGCATCCAGCAAAGCGTTATAGCGAGCACCGATTTCAATTCGGCGCTGCACTTCCCAGTCAAAGCGTTCGAGCTTGGCGAGCACGATCGCACACTGGATGGTATCCATGCGCCCGCCTACGCCGATACGGGTGTGCACATAGCGCTTGCTTTGGCCGTGAACCCGGATTTCCCGCATTGCCTGGGCCAGTGAAGCATCCGAGGTAAAGATGGCGCCTCCGTCACCGTAACAGCCAAGCGGCTTGCTGGGGAAGAAGCTCGTGCATCCGATGGTGGAGAGATTGCAGCTCTTGCGGCCCTTGTAGTCCGCGCCGAAGCTTTGCGCGGCATCCTCGATCACCGGAATACGGCCATGGCGCTCGGCTATCGCGTTAATCTCGTCCATGTTGGCCGGCTGCCCATAGAGGCTGACGGGCACGATCGCCTTGGTCCTGGGCGTGATCGCGGCTTCAATGAGGCCAGCGTCGATATTGCAGGTATCCGGCTCGACATCAACAAATACCGGCTTGGCGCCCAGGAGCACAATGACTTCCGCGGTCGCCACGAAGGTGAAGGGGGTCGTAATCACCTCATCGCCGGCACCAATCCCCAGCGCCATCAAGCTGATCAGCAACGCCTCGGTCCCGCTGGCAACGGTGATGCAGTGCTCCGCACCCGTGTAGGCAGCCAGCTTCTCCTCGAGTTCACTGACTTCAGGACCCATGATGTACTGGCCATGATCCAGCACACGATTAATGCGCTCCTGGATTTGCGGTTGCAGCGCCCGGTATTGCGCCTTGAGGTCAATGAACGGAATTGAGGAATCAGACATAGATCACTTCTAATCGCTGTTGGTGACAATGGGAGACGATGGCGTCTTCGGCGTCCGTTCCGTACCAGCTGAACGGTTAGGGCTCGCTCGGACAATGCATGCCAGGTCCGGAGGCAAGACTCACGCCGGGTGAAATTGCGAAACGCAAACTGCTTGGGTCCGATACCTGGCTCAGCCAGTTCTCATCCCGTTTGTTTGCTCCAATTCCGACTTCAGTATCTCGATTTCGGAACGGAGCCTTTCATACTCATCCATCTTCCGCTTCAGAAACCGGGCGGTGAGTTCGGATTTCTCAGTAATGCCAACTGGCGTGAGCAAGTAGGCATAGGCTCGCTTGTTCTCGCTGTTCTTGAAATTCTGTATTTTGATCAGGCCCTTATCCAGCAAGGCCCTCAGGCAGTAATTGATCTTGCCCAGACTGACGCCGAGAGCGCCCGCCAGTTCGCGCTGGTTGATCTCCGGATTGGCGGCGAGAAGCTGAAGTACCCGGTAGTCGGTTTCGTCTTGATGGATAGTCATAAGGTATCGCCGAGGTATCGGCTTTGCCTTAACGGCTAAACCGACCCTAACGTCCCATTTCACGGGAACGACCAGGCTCGAGGCGGGGTGGGATAGCCTGCGTTCAACACTTGAACGCACTATACCACAAGGCGCCTCCCGCCCCTCCGTAACACCTCTCAATCCGAATGCCCGGGTAAGTGCCGCCCAAAAACAATGCGCAGCCGGAGCGTTGGCCTGGACGCTCCATGCCTCTTACCTTTGCACAGGTATTACACCGCGCGACGGCAAGTATCCGGTTCAAGCTGATACTGCGCGCCACAGTGCTCGCAGGTATGCGCGCCCGTTGTATCCGGCAGGCGTTCCCCGCACTGGCATATCCAGCCGATCCGCTTTGCCGGGCTACCGACCACAAGTGCGTACGCAGGGATGTCCCGGGTAACGACCGCGCCGGCCCCGACGAAAGCGAATTCACCGACTTCATGCCCGCAGACTACGGTCGCGTTTGCGCCGATCGAGGCACCGCGGCGTACCACCGTCCGCCGGTACTCGTCCTTGCGGGAAACGTGGCTGCGGGGATTGTTCACATTGGTGAACACCATGCTCGGCCCACAAAACACGTCATCCTCAAGCGTGACAGCATCGTAGATCGAAACATTGTTCTGCACTTTCACGTTGTTACCGATCGTGACATCGTTGCCGATGTACACGTTCTGCCCAAACGAACAACGCTCGCCAATTCGCGCGCCACCCGAGATGTGGACCCAGTGCCAGATCCGGGTGCCCTCGCCGATTTCCGCGCCATCGTCAACAATGGCTGTTGAATGTGCCTGATATGCCATGGTCATAGCTCGAGCGGAAGATTGACCCGCTTGCCTTCGCGCGACGAGCGGTAGGCTGCAATCAGAAGCTCCAGAGAACGCAAGCCTTCGCGGCCATCCGTTTCCGGCTGGGCTTCGCCCCTCAGGACCTTGATCACATTCTCATAGTAAGCCGGGTGGCCGAAGCCGTAGACGGAAGTCGTCTGATAGCTCGCATCCTTGATCGTCGCATCCATCGCGTGCGGCTCTGCAAACTCCCACAACTGGACCTCGTTCACGGCAACGCCACCTACGCGCACGGTGCCCTTCTCGCCAAGAATCGTGATGGATCCCTCGAGATTCTTTGGGTAGGCCAGCATTGACACGGCCATGGAGCCAAGCGCGCCGGAGCGCCAACGCAAGTTCAGCACCGCCGAATCCTCGACTTCGATGTCGCGCGCCAGCGTGGCGGTATAGGCATGCACACTTTCAACGGGCCCGATGATCCAGTCGAGCAGGTCGACATAATGGCTGGCCTGGTTCATCAGCGCACCGCCATCAAGTTCCCACGTACCACGCCACTTGGCCTGGTCATAGTAGCTCTGCGGACGGGTCCAGAATACGTTGAGGTGAACTTGGTAGATGCGGCCGAACCGCTTCGCCTCCACGGCCTGCTTCAGCAAACGGAGCGTGGCGTTGCGCCGGTTTTGCTTTACCACGAACAAGTACACGCCGGCCCGGTCGCAAGCATCAACCATGCGCACACCGTCCGCCCAGCGCGTAGCCATCGGCTTTTCCGTGACAACATGCAGCCCCGCGCGGGCTACCGCCTCCGCTTGCGTGGGATGCAGGCCGCTGGGCGTGGTCAGGACGACAACATCGGCGGTGGTCGCCGCCAGCAGGTCGTCCAGGGAACGATGGCCAGGAACTCCATACTTGGACGTAGCCGCCTCAAGCGCAACGGGATCGATGTCGCAGACATCAACCAGTTCGGCGTGTTCGGCATGTTGCTCAATCGCGCCAAAGTGATTCGCTGAGATTCGCCCACAACCAACCACGGCGAACCGCACCTTCCTGCCATTGACGGGCGGTTTGGTAATGTTCATGTAATGACTCGACTCAGGCTTTTACAACATTAGGAAGGATGCTCAGGTATTTGCCGCGGCTATCGACAACAAGCTGTGCCGACGCCTGAATAGAGGCGTAGTCGAAGCGGTCGTGATCTGTCGCCAGCACCACGCAGTCATACTGAGCAATGGATTCGGGAGTCAGAGCAATACTCGCAAGATCGAAATGGTGCTCCCGCATCTTCGGGAACTGGGGCACATGCGGATCGGAATAGGCAACATCCGCACCGAGCGCGCGCAGCCGCTCCATGATGTGGACCGATGGCGATTCGCGCATATCGTCGACGTTCTTCTTGTAGGCGATGCCGAGCACCAGTACGCGGCTGCCATTGATGGACTTCTTGCGCTCATTGAGGGCGTTCGCAATCTTGCTCACGACCCAATCCGGCATTGCACTGTTCACCTCGCCCGCGAGCTCGATGAAACGGGTGTGCAGCCCGTACTCTCGCGCCTTCCAGGTCAGATAGAAGGGATCGATGGGGATGCAATGACCACCTAGGCCGGGACCGGGATGGTACGGCACGAAGCCAAAGGGCTTGGTCGCCGCCGCGCGAATGACCTCGTGAATATCGATGCCCATCTTGTCGGCCACGATCTTCATCTCGTTCACAAGCCCGATATTCACCGCCCGGTGGATATTCTCCAGCAGCTTGGTCATCTCGGCGGCACGCGTGCTGGAAACCGGCACTACGCGGTCGATCACACCGCCATACAGCGCAAGCCCCGCTTCCTGGCAGGCTTCGGTGATACCGCCGCAGACCTTGGGAATAGTTCGCGTCGTAAAGTCCGGATTACCCGGATCTTCGCGCTCCGGAGAATAAACGAGAAAAATATCCTCGCCGACCTTCATGCCTCTGGACTGAATGCGCGGGAGCAATTCCTCATCCGTCGTACCGGGATAGGTCGTGCTCTCCAGCGACACAATCTGTCCGCGACGGAGGTGCGGCACCAGGGAATCAGTGGTGTCCAACACAAAGCTGAGGTCCGGTTCCCTGTATTTGTTTAGCGGAGTCGGCACGCAAATGATCAGGGCATCGGCTTCGCTGGCACGCGCAAAGTCGGCGGTTGCCTCGAATCCGCCGGCGCGCGCGTTAGCGATCGCAGCAGCAGGAATATGCTCGATGTAGGATTGGCCCTGCATGAGCGCCTCGACCTTAGTCTGGTCGATATCGAAGCCAAGCACACGGAAACCGACTTCGTTGTAGCGCAGCATCAGCGGCAAGCCTACATAGCCCAGCCCAACAATCCCAATCACTGCATCCTTGCTGGTAAGCTTATCCAATAGCTCTTTTTTCATACGATAGTTCGTTCAATAAATCAGTTATTCAATCGGCAGATTTTCCTGCACGCGGTGGCGACACAGCGCATTCATCGCAAATTTCGCCGGGTATCTCAAGACGTCGGTTTGTGCTTACGCCAGGCGGCATGTCCTAACAACGCGACTACAGAACCAAACAACGACAATACAAAAGCCAGGACGACGATGTAGACGCGATCCGGACCAGACTTGGCATCAGGAACAAACGCCGTGTCGAAGGGCAGGTCCAAGACCGCGACGCCCTCAAGCCGCGCTACCTCCCGCCCAAGTATTTCGGTTAGCGCCCGCCAGTACACATGGCGCTGAAGCAAATCCATCGCCTTCATCTGTTCGGGGCTCCTCGATTTCTGCTTCGCGCCGTTCTCCTGCTGGAGCATCAGAAGTTGGGACTGCAAGCGCACCATTGCCTGGTTCAACACGGCCCGCCCCGCCTCGTCATTGGCTGCAGCCGCTGTCTCTGCCTGGGTCTTAGCCACGCCTTCCAGCACATAGCGCTCGATGCCGGGAATCGATGCCACCGCTGCGGCCTGCCCCGGCTCCTCTAGCGTTCTTTCCAAGGCCGCCTCCTGTAACCGCGCCTGTTCCAGTAGGATCTTGCGATCACCCAGCAAGCGGCCGGCATCGGACAGTCCGCGCCTCACGACCTCTTCTTGCGTGAAGGCAGCAATGCCGTTGGCGATTTTTGCTGCGAACTCCGGATCCGGGTCGATCACACTAATGTTGACAAAACCCTCACGCGTCTTCCGAACGCCCACGTTCTCGCCCCAGAAACGCCGAAGCTGCTGCATGGACTTTGCCTTGTATCGCGTCTGCAGGTCAAACCGGCGGTTCATGATACGCACCATCTCATCGCTGGTCGCAACCCATGCCAGCACATCTGCCTGCTTGGCAGCGGTGAAGCTGGCAATGGCCGTATATTTGTCAGGCAGCGTCCGGTTGAACGCATACGCGCCACCAGCTACCAGGGATGAAAATGCCAACAACCAGAGAAGGCGGGAACGCACCAACAGCCAAATTTCGTACAAATTCGACTTAACCTCGTCTTTATTCATTTATATTCAATTCGTCTCGAAGACCACCAACAAATAACAATTACTGCTCGGAGCGCTTGACCCGGCACACCACTCATCGCAACAACCGCAAATAGGCCGCGCCCGTCTCATGCAGATGGTCCTTGATGTCCCCATCTGGCCGGAAGCCGGAGACACACTCGAGAAGAATATTCTGAAGCGTCTTGCAATCGTTGGACAGGCACGCGCGGACAAGGATCTTCATCTTCTCATCAAGCTCTTCGCGACTCAGGAAGGACTCATTCGCCTTCATGATGCGGGGATGGCTCGTTCCTACCACCGCATCCCCAATCAGTAATTCTTCATAGAGCTTTTCGCCCGGCCGCAGCCCGCTGTACTCAATTTCGATATCACCCTCGGAACTCAATTCATCCTTTACTTGAAAACCACTGAGGTGAATCATGCGGCGCGCCAGATCAACGATCTTGACCGGCTGCCCCATATCGAGCACGAAAACCTCGCCAGTTCCACCCATGGCGCCCGCCTGAATAACCAACTGGGCCGCTTCGGGGATTGTCATAAAATATCGGATTATATCCGGGTGCGTTACCGTCACCGGACCGCCACTTGCAATCTGCTTCTTGAAGAGTGGAACGACCGAACCGCTTGAACCGAGCACATTCCCAAAGCGTACGATGCTGAAACGCGTCTTGACTCCAGGGTCCTGCGCAAAGGCCTGCAAACACAGCTCCGCCATCCGCTTGCTAGCGCCCATTACATTGGTCGGACGAACAGCCTTGTCGGTGGAGATCAATACGAACGTTTCAACGTTCGCGCGAATCGCCGCCTCAGCGGTCACCTGCGTCCCCAGCGTGTTGTTCAGCACGCCCTCGGTGCTATTGAATTCGACCATCGGCACATGTTTGTAGGCCGCGGCATGGTAAATCGTCTCCACGTTATATCGCGACAAAATGCCGAATACGCGATCGCCGTTCTGGACGGAGCCAAGAACAGGAATCAGTTCCGTCGACAGTTCCTTAGCCGCAATCATCTGCTGGAGCTCATACTCCAGGGCGTAGAGAGCAAACTCGGACTGCTCATACAGAACCAGAATGGCGGGCTGGCTTTTGATGATCTGACGGCATAACTCGGAGCCGATAGACCCACCTGCGCCCGTCACCATGACGTTCTTGTCCGCAATGTTCTTCATCAACAGCTTTGTGTTGGGGGCAACCACTTCACGCCCCAGCAACTCATCGATTCCGACTTCACGAACGTCGTCAAGCCGGACCTCGCCGGAGACCAACTCACCCATGCCTGGTACAACGCGCACTTGGACCGCCAGTGGTTCCAGTGTGTTCACGATCTCGATGCGCCGGCCTCGCGATGCTGAAGGAATAGCAATCAGAACCTGCTCGATTGCCATTCGCCTGACCAACGCCGGAAGGTCGCCGCTGCCGTAGACTTTGATCCCGCCAATATTGAGTCCGCGCTTACCGATGTCATCGTCGACAAAAGCCATTGGCTCGCAATCGGGGCCGGCACGCAACGCCACCGCAAGCTGGCGCCCTGCATCGCCCGCGCCATAAATGATCACCTTCCGCCCGACGCGCGAGAACTGCGGCAGCATACGGAACGCTGCCCTGGCGAAAAATCGGCTGCAGACGATATAGGTAATTGCGAGAAGCCAGTAGATGAGCAGTGCACCACGCGGTACATAGGACAGGCCGAGAAAGAAAATCAGCGAGCCAAAGATCACAATAGAGATAGTGACCGCCGCGATAATGGTGAGGATTGCCCTGTCCTCCATATACCGAATGACCGAGCGGTACAGCCCCATCTTGATGAAAACCGGAATGGCGACGATCGAGGCGAGCACATACACGCTGATCGGATACTGCGTCTGTATCGACCAGTGATCCGTTCTCAATCCCACCGCGGACCACAAGGACAGCGGCAGAAGAAGGAAATCGAGAGCCAACATCAGCCAGATCTTCTTCTGGCGGGACATCTCGTATATTTTTTTGATTAGCATCATCTCTTCATCGGTCCATCTTCGACGGAACGCGTTACGAGGCGAAGGCTTCCTGCGGTCTTCCCAGGCATGCGGCGGACAAGCCAGCAAGCACTCCCTGATCTGGTCAGAGCGTTACTTGCGGTTACAAGAAGGGCTGGATGCACGAGCGCCTTATACAGCATATTGCGTAGCCACCCATTTTCGGTACTCACCAGACATCACATTTTGGACCCAGCCCTGACTGTCCAGATACCATTCGATTGTCTTGCGCAGGCCGCTCTCGAACGTCTCCGCGGGTTTCCACCCGAGTTCCCGCTCCAGCTTTCGTGCGTCGATGGCGTATCGCCGGTCGTGCCCGGGCCGGTCTTTGACAAAAGTGATCTGGTCGCGATACGAGCCTTTCGGCTTAGGCCGAAGGGCGTCAAGCAGATCGCACACCGTATTGACCACGTCGAGATTCGTCTTTTCGTTCCAGCCACCTACGTTATAGGTTTCTCCAACCCTGCCGCGCGCAAGCACTTCGCGAATGGCCGCGCAATGGTCTCCGACATACAACCAATCCCGCACATTCAACCCGTCCCCATACACCGGCAATGGCTTGCCGGCCAGCGCGTTGGTGATGACCAGCGGAATGAGCTTCTCCGGGAAGTGGTATGGGCCGTAGTTGTTGGAGCAGTTTGTGGTCAGGACCGGCAGCCCGTAGGTATGGTGGTAGGCCCGCACCAGATGGTCGGACGCCGCCTTAGAGGCCGAATAGGGGCTATTGGGAGCATAGGCGGTTGTCTCCGAGAACTGGGGATCCTCAGCGGCCAGAGAACCGAACACCTCGTCGGTCGATACATGCAGGAAGCGGAATGCGTCCCTATCCGCGGCCTCCAGGGTGCCCCAATAGGCACGCACCGCCTCTAGCAACGTGAAGGTGCCGACGATATTGGTCTGGATGAATTCGCCGGGGCCATGGATCGAGCGATCGACATGGCTCTCTGCGGCGAAATGCACGATCGCACGAGGCTTGTACTTCGCCAGGATCTGGTCCAGGGCTTCGCGATCACAGATGTCCGTCTGGGAAAAGACATGGCGCTCGTTGCCCTCGAGGCTGGCCAGGCTCTTGAGATTGCCGGCGTACGTCAGCTTGTCGACGTTGACAATGCTGTCCGCACCCAGGTCGCTCAGCCAGTTCAAAACGAAGTTGGCGCCAATGAACCCTGCGCCGCCTGTGACGAGAATGTAATGCAAACCCTGTGCTCCCTGCTTATCGATATGTTTCGAGTTCCCGACAAAAGCCGAGCGCCCACCTTGCTCCTTGAGGGGATGGCGGGATGTTAAGTACCTGCAGAAGTGGCGGTATTCTATCCGAGGCTGGGCCGGGTTCTACGATGGTCACCCATCTTTTTGTAGCCTGTTGTAACCTCCCACCGCAAGGTCTGGACAAATACGACGGATACCCAATTCCATCATTGCCCTCCCTTTTAGCACCCAATATTGTTATATATAAGTCACTTTATGAGCGGCTAGTAGCCGATTTCCGCACTCCACTCTTGAAACTGCATCTGTCCATGGGCACAGACTTCAGCAGCGTATTTCTCCCTCGGGAACCTTGCCGACTCGTATCTAGTGCCGCCACGGGATCGCGCAAGCCAGCACAAGATTGGCGGTATGCGTCCCCACCGTCAAGGCCTGCCCGGCATCAGTTGGATGCTACCCGTGGGCCTGTGAAAGTTCCGATACAACAAAGCATTGTTGCCCCCTGTCAGGCCAATCCACATCACAAGCAGAGCCCAACCCTCTCCACTAGTCACATTCTTTGAACTCGGCGATCTCCGAAGCCGGCGAGGGAACAGCCTGAAACCCAAGTGAGGATGATCATTGCCCGCCGCAGGCTTCGTGGCGCGCGCCAGTGGATAGGCTAGAATCGTCCGGTTCTTGACAATTTGCGACACCGTGGCCAATAACACAGCCCTCCCCTACCGGCCCGATATCGATGGCGTGCGTGCTATTGCCGTGCTGTCGGTGATCCTGTTTCACCTCGACTACCACCTGGTTTCGGGCGGGTTCATTGGCGTCGACATCTTCTTCGTGATTTCGGGATATCTGATCACGAGGATAATCGCCACCGAAATCTCCGAGCGACGCTTCACGTTCAGGTCGTTCTACGTTCGCCGCATTCGCCGGATATTGCCCGCCTTCCTGTTGGTGATCGCCGCTACAGTGATTGTTGGCCGGATCCTGCTGCTCCCCGACGATTTCGGCGAACTCCTCGCCTCAATCAAGTATGCTGTTGCCTTCGGCGCCAACCTCTACTTCTCGAAGGACCGAGGCTATTTCGATCTAGCATCGGATGAGAAACCGCTCCTGCATATTTGGTCGCTGTCTGTGGAGGAACAGTTCTACTTCGTCTGGCCAGCCCTGCTCATTGCACTGTATTTTCTTGGCGAGAAATGGCTTAGACAAAAGAAGCGGCTGCACCAGCCTTTCGTGGTCGCCTCAGTCACCGTTTTGGTTGTCTTGGCCTTCGCCTACAGCGAATACGCGCTCCGCCACCATGCCGTGCCCACCAAACTGTATTTCCTGCTGCAAACCCGCTTCGGCGAGTTGATGATCGGGGCGCTGGCAGGTATCGTGCCGGCCTGCGCGAGACGAACTCATGCCAACTTATTGAGCCTCATCGGCTTGTGTGGCATCTTCGTGGCACTTTTCGCAATCGACCGCCATGACTCGTTCCCAGGCGTGCTCGCCCTATTGCCATGCCTCAGCACCGCTCTCGTGCTGTACGCCGGGCAGGCACACCCTGGTGCGCCGACGCCTGTGGCGAGACTGCTCGCTTGGCCACCGCTAGTGTATGTCGGCCTGCTTTCGTATTCGCTATATCTGTGGCATTGGCCGATCCTGGCGTTCATGCGTTACGTTTACGGCAGCTACGCACTGCCAGTCTCTTGGAGCCTTGTGGCCGTGAGCCTTACTGTGGCGCTCTCGTGCTTCTCATACCATGCCCTGGAAAAGCGCACGAAGTCCGCAGCGATATCGCTCCCCACGGCGCTGCTTGGCACCTACATGGTACCGAGCGGGCTCCTCCTCATGCTTTGTTTCGTGGGGATGCCGCAGGCCTCCACAGCGATAAACGACACAAGCCTGACCTCCTATGGCACGGACGTCTGCCATGGCACATTCGCCGGAAGATGTGTGCGGGGTGATCCTGCCAAGACGCCGACAGTATTGATGATCGGCGATTCGCATGCGGCCTCACTCAATTCGTTCATCGACGTGGTCGGGAGGAATGAGCACTGGTCTGCGATGGTCGTCACCGGGAGTTCCTGCTCGCCAGTGTTCGACTTCGACGAAAGAGTGCTACCTGACTTCGCGCAAAAGCCCTGCTCCGACCTGAGGCGCTATGTGCGAGAGAATTACGAAAAATACGATGCAATACTTATTGCTTCATATTGGGCGTTCCAACTTGGCAAGATCGATCTGCCATCGGACAAAGACTACCTGCGAAAATTCGAGAAGACCGTACGTGTCATGGCCCAACACAGTCCCGTCTACGTGTTTTCGGATGTGCCGCGCCTCCCCGTCTCGCCGCTTCGGCTGGCGCACTTCGAGGCTCTGCGCCTGCATGTGGGAAGGGCGCTGCCCCAGCAGACTGTCACGGCAAACGCCTCCATTCGAAAGATCGTAGAGTCGATACCAAACGCACATTGGGTCGACCTGGCGCCAAGCCTACGACGATTCGACCCGAATAGTGCCTATCAGGGCCTGCCGATCTATTTCGACGAACAGCACCTGAACTTGTACGGCAGCACTGCCCTCGGCCGGGTTTTCATCAGCACAGGCACGCTCTTGAAGCAACAGTAGCCTGCCGTCCGCGCCGATTCGCACAGCATAGCAGTGAGGCTATTTGTCATTCGCATATAGCGGCATAGACCACGCCGGGAGCCCAACGTTGACATAGCCCCGGGCACTTCTTCCCACCACGGGGGTGGGCGCGTGGCTGTACATTTTAGGCCACAAAAAGAGAATCCTGACTCAGGCACTAAAGAGCGGCTTTAGCCCTACTCGCCAAATCGGAACGGCGTGATCGATGATTTTTCGCGACGCTGAATATACAGCGCGCACTCGCCCAATTCTTTTCCGCATATTGCGGACTTAGCAGCAATCTATGCCCAGCTGCGCCTACACGTACCATTGCTAGCTCAGAATACCTCGGCCATTGCCAACGGCACCCCAAGCCTGGATTCGGCCATGATCAACGGCACACCGACGTCCGGCCATGCCACCCCTATCGTTGGGTCATCCCAGCGAATGCAGCGTTCGGATTCGGGATGATAGTAATCGCTTGCCTTGTAAAGTACGTCCGCACTGTCGGACATGACGAGGAAGCCGTGGGCAAATCCCTCAGGTATCCACATGTGGCGCATGTTCTCGGCGGACAACATCGCGCCCGTCCATCTCCCGAACGTTGGCGACGCCCGGCGTATGTCGACAGCCACATCGAATATTTCGCCGATGACGACACGGATCAGCTTGCCCTGCGGATGCTGGATTTGATAATGAAGGCCACGAAGTACGCCGCGCGCGGAGCGGGAGTGATTATCCTGCACGAATTCGCGCTTCAGCCCGCTCGCCTGTTCGAATTCACGCGCATTGAAGCTCTCGAAGAGGAATCCGCGGTGATCGTGAAACAACTTGGGTTCAAGGATGAGAACCTCCGGCAGCTCCGTCGGAGTGATAGCAAACTTCATGGCTTCGCTGCGCCGGTTCCGCCGGCCAGGTTCATACTTTTACGCATAGCATTTGTAGTCACGGAAATATCTGGTCCAGAAGTAGATGGACACCTTCTTGCCAATCGGGGAGGTGCAGGCCGAAACGCTCCCGCAGCTTGGTCGTATCCAGCACAGAGTTAGCGGGCCGGCGCGCCCGTTGCTGCGCAGCCCGCGTGTCGATCGGCTCGACATTTAGCGGACCCGTCTTGAGCGCAATACCACGGGCCTGCGCCAGACGCAAGACTTCGCAGGCATACCCATGCCAAGAAATCTGCCCGGCAGCGGCCAGATGAAAAATGCCCGAGGGAAAGCTGGCCTGATCGCCTTCCAGCCCACTGCGTGAAACGATTTGCGAAGTGACATCCGCGACCAACGCAGCCGTTGTGGGGGCGCCAAACTGGTCTGCGACCACCTGTAACCGATCACGCTCGCGCGCCAGCGATAGTATGGTCTTAACGAAGTTGGATCCGTGCGCACCGGCAACCCAGGAGGTTCGCAATATCAAGGACGTGCAGCCGGCTTCGGCGATCGCTCGCTCGCCGGCAAGCTTGGACTGGCCGTACACCGACAGCGGGTTGGCGGCATCTGCTTCCACATAGGGCTGGGCCTTGCTGCCGTCGAACACATAGTCGCTCGAATAATGGACGAGTAAGCTTCCCAGCGCTTTCGCCTCCTCCGCGAGGATTCCTGGCGCCACAGCATTGATGGCATAAGCGGCCTCGCCCTCCTCTTCCGCACGTTCAACCGCCGTGAAGGCGGCAGCATTAAGGATCACATCGGGCCGACACTGCCTGAGTACCCCACGCAATGCATCCGGCCTGGAAAGGTCGCAAGCGTTGCGGTCCAGCGAAACAACCCGTCCTAGCGGCGCGAAACTGCGCCGCAACTCAAACCCGATCTGGCCATTGCTGCCCGTAACAAGAATGGTGCGAGTCGAACAATCCTTACGCCACATATTGTCAAACCTCCTGCAAATACCCGGCGCACAATGCCACCTGGAGCCTGTCAAGCCCGATTCGCTCCCCGCCGGATGCCGGCATGAGTTCCCGGCAAGCGCGTAGCCGGTCGATTGGCGCGAGCTGCCCCGGCAGTGGAGCGCGGCGGCCATTCGGCCGCCGACGCTAAAGTGATGCTAAAATTACTTTATTGCGTGCATAAGCCAACTCATCTGCCTCGATAGTGATGTCAGCCACTGCGGAGATCAACCCATCCGGCACCCAGCGCAGGCCAGAATGCTAGTCCCCCATGGACGAGAATATGTGACAACTCCGTGCCTCGCTTATTATCTGATTCGTATTCCCTGGCGCTCCACTTGGCCGCCAAGGATACGGCAGGATCCCTTGTCTCCCCCGAGTGGCCGTATTCTATCCGAACCAATCCATGGGGCCTGACTGAACCCGGCACCACAGCGCAGTGCCTCGCATCGGCCCCACTAAACTCGCTAGAAACATGAATTCAACGACGAACAGTTTCCTTCTCCGCGATGACCTATAGAAAGGCGACGCGAGAAAACTACGCGATCGGAGACCTTCAGGGCTGCGACGAATCGCTTCTTGCACTGACCGAGCGGCTACCGTCGAAAGCCGAACTCCGCTTTGTCGGCGACCTGATCAACCGCGGCCCGGCTTCCGCACGCACGCTGCGAACCGTCCGCCAGCTCGGTACACGCGCCGAATCCGTCCTCGGCAACCACGACATCCACCTGCTGGCAGTCGCTGCCGGTGTGCGCAAGCGCGGCCGCAGCGACACACTCGACGAGCTCCTTGATGCACCGGATTGCGCCGAATTAGTCACATGGCTGCGACATCGCCCCCTGGCCATCCATGAAAACGGCTTCCTGCTCGTGCATGCCGGCGTACTACCGCAATGGACGGCCGAGCAGACGATGGAACTGGCGGCGGAAGTGGAGCAAGAACTGCGCGGCCCCAACTGGCAGGCTTTCCTGGCTGACATCTTCGGCAACGCGGCGAATCGGTGGGAAGCAGGTCTGCGCGGCATCGAGCGCCACCGCGTAGTGGTCAACGCCCTCACCCGCCTGCGCTTTTGCAGCGCGGACGGCGTGATGGACCTGAAGGCCAAGGATGGGCCCGGTAGCATGCCCGCGGGCACTATGCCCTGGTTCGACGTCCCTGGCCGTCGCACCGAAGACACCACCGTGGTTTGCGGACACTGGTCCACGCTCGGGTTGTTAATGCGCCCCAACCTCATGGCGCTGGACACGGGATGCGTCTGGGGTGGCAAGCTTACGGCGGCGCGGCTGGCGCCGGACCCGGCGCAGCGCTCGCTGATCCAGGTGGATTGCCCGAAATACTGCGATCCGCTCGCTTGAGCCAGCGGCCGCGCAGGGGCAAATTACGGCGCGGCAGCCGGCGCGGGCGAATCCGTAGCTTCGCCTGCCTCCCGGAAGGCAGGTTCGTTTCCGGCGCCGCCATTGACGCGCCCCGCCAGTTCTGCGGCATGCTGTTGTGCGCCCTGGCTCAGATGGGTCACCACTTCCCGCGCGGCCTCGGCCAGTTCGCGCCGGCTGGCGCTGGTGGCGGTCAAGGCCGGCGCGAAGCAAAGCCTCGCGATGATCGGCGGCGCCCGCAGGATGGAATCGAGCGTCTGCAGCAGGGTCAGATCCCCGATATACGCCGGCGCCGCAGTCGGCTGCCCCGTAGCCGCATCCAGATACGCCAACCCAACCGGCTGCACCGGCAGCCCGCCCGAGATCGGCGCCTGCATCAGATTGGCATGAAACGGCAGCACGCTGCTACCGTCCGTGGTGGTCCCCTCGGGAAACACGCAAACCAAATCGCCCTGCAGCATCACATCGGTGATGGCATGCAGCACGCGATGCGCGTCGCGCTTGCGCGCCCGTTCGATAAAAATGGTGCCGGTCTGCCCGCACAGCCAGCCGATCACGGGCCAGTCGCGGATCTCCGACTTGGCCACGAAGCGCACCGGCTGCCAGCAATTGATGACGTAGATGTCCAGCCACGAGATGTGGTTGCAGACCACCATGGCACCGCGGGGCGGCGCCTGCCCGGGCTCCAGCCCCTGCACCTCGACAGTTACCCCGCAAATCCCCAGCAGCCGGCGAGACCAGCGCCGGATATGCCATTGCCGCGATTCAACGCCCAGCCATGGGAACAGCACGGCGCAGGTGACCAGGCCGCGCAGCAGGTGGAGGATCAGAGCGGTCTTGCGCAGCCAGATCATGCAGACCTCGCCGGCATGCCCGTCCGAGTCGTCTTGCCCGTATCCACTTGGCAAGTCATGGCTTCAGTGCAGTTCGTAGACGACGTGGCCGCCGACCAGCGTGGTGCGCACGCGGCCACGCATGTCGTAGCCGAGCCACGGCGAGTTCTTGCCCTGGCTCTTGAGCGCGCGCCGCTCCACCTTCCACTCCTGCTCGGGATGGAAGATGCAGATATCGGCCGCGCTGCCGGTGCTCAGCGTGCCAGCCGCCAGGCCCAGCACGCGGGCGGGCTCCGCCGTGATGCGGGCGAGCGCCTTGCCCAGCGGCACCTTGTGCTCCTCGGCCCAGCGCAGCGTGAGCGGCAGCAGCAGTTCCAGCCCGGTGGCGCCGGGCGAGGCTTCGGCGAAGGGCAGCAGCTTTTCGTCGTCGTCCACGGGGGTGTGGTCCGAGCACAGGGCATCGATGGTGCCATCGGCCAGACCCGCCACGATGGCGTCGCGATCGCGCGCGCTGCGCAGCGGCGGCGAGAAGCGCATCTGCGAGTTGAAGTAGCCGATGTCCATATCGGTCAACGACACGTGGTGGATATTGACGTCGCAGGTGACCGCGAGGCCTTCGCGCTTGGCCTGGCGTACCAGTTCGATGCCGGCGGCGGAGGACAGCCGGCACAGGTGCACGCGCGCGCCGGTGCTGCGCATCAGCTCGAAAATGGTGTGCAGGCGCACCGTCTCGGCGATCACCGACATCCCGGACAGCCCCAGGCGAGATGCCACGGCGCCGCTGGCGGCCACGCCGCCACCGAGGTAGGGATCCTCCGGGCGCAGCCAGACCGTGAAGCCGAAGGTCTTCGCATACTGCAGCGCGCGCAGCAGCACCTGGGTATTGCGGATCGGCGCCTCGGCCTGCGAGAAGCCGATGCAGCCGGCCTCGGTCAGTTGCGACATCTCGGTCAGCGTTTCGCCGTTGAGGCCCAGCGTCAGCGCGCCCAGCGGATAGACATGCGTCTGGTTAAGGGTGCGGGCGCGGTACTTGAGCATCTCGACCAGGCCGGGCTCGTCCAGCACGGGGTCGGTGTCGGGCGGGCAGACCAGGCTGGTCACGCCGCCGGCGGTGGCTGCCGCCACTTCGGATTCGAGCGTGGCCTTGTACTCGTAGCCGGGCTCGCGCAGCCGCGCGGAGAGGTCAACCAGGCCGGGGCAGACGATCAGCCCGGCCGCGTCGATGGTCTTGTTGGCATGGAAGTCCGCCGGCGCGCTGCCCACGCCGACGACCTTGCCGGCGGCAATGTAGAGGTCTTGCTGCGCATCGACGTTCGCGGCCGGGTCGATCAGGCGGCCGCCCTTGATGTGGATCTTCATATCGTGTCGCTTGGCTTGTATTCGGTTGTTCTGGCTTGGACGCTATCGTCCGCTATCACGCTGTCAGTCGTGGTTTCCGGCCACGATGCCCATCACGGCCATGCGTACCGCAATGCCGAAGGTCACCTGGTTGAGGATCACGGACTGCGGCCCGTCGGCCACGGCGGAGTCGATCTCCACGCCGCGGTTCATCGGGCCCGGGTGCATCACGATGGCATCGGGCTTGGCCAGCGCCAGGCGCTCGGGCGTGAGGCCATAGGCCTTGAAGTATTCCTGCGCCGAGGGCAGCAGCGCGCCGCTCATGCGCTCGTTCTGCAGGCGCAGCATGATCACCACGTCCACGCCCTTGAGTCCCTCTTCCATATTGTGGAAGACGCGCACGCCCATCTGCTCGAGCCCCGAGGGCAGCAGCGTGCGCGGGCCGATGGCGCGCACTTCGGGCACGCCCAGCGTGGTCAGCGCGTGGATGTCGGAGCGCGCCACGCGGGAGTGCAGGATGTCACCCACGATGGCGACCGTGAGATTGGTGAAATCCTTCTTGTAGTGGCGGATCGTGTACATGTCGAGCAGCCCCTGGGTGGGGTGCGCGTGGCGGCCGTCGCCGGCGTTGATGACATGCACATGGGGCGCGACGTGCTCGGCGATCAGGTAGGGGGCGCCGGAGCTGGCGTGGCGCACCACGAACATGTCGGCCGACATCGCCGACAGATTGTTGATGGTGTCGAGCAGCGACTCGCCCTTGCTGGTGGACGAGGCGTTGATGTTCAGGTTGAGCACGTCCGCCGACAGCCGCTTGGCGGCAATCTCGAAGGTGGTGCGGGTGCGCGTGGAGTTCTCGAAGAACAGGTTGAACACGCTTTTGCCGCGCAACAGCGGCACCTTCTTCACTTCGCGGTCCGAGTCGGACAGCGAGACAAACTGGCTGGCAGTGTCGAGGATGTGCGCGACCATCTCGCGCGACAAGCCCTCGATCGAAAGCAGGTGCTTGAGCTCGCCGTTCTTGGTCAGTTGCGGGTTGCGGAACGTCTTGATCATGGCAGGTAGAAAGGGCCGGGCGGTGGCGTTGACTGGTCTGGGCAGGTTTGGATCGTGCTGGCCGGCGCGCCCTTGTGGGCGCGCTGGCCGTTGGGCCGGGCAGGCGTAGTTGCCGGTGGCCTCG
>NZ_BAAILO010000150.1:66288-75043 GCF_054589115.1 Cupriavidus sp. 8B
GGAGCCGGTGCCCTCAAACGACAGCACCAGCGTGGTGCCGGGCGGCAGCTCCACGTGCGCGGCGGCAATGTCGGCAGCCGCCGGCAGTTCGCGGCCACCGCGATCGACCAGCACGGCCAGCGCCACGCGGGCCGGGCGGCCATAGTCGAACAGCTCGTTGACGGCGGCGCGGATGGTGCGCCCGGTGGCCAGCACATCGTCGATCAGCAGGATCTTGCGGTCTTGCACGTCAAACGGCAGCGTGGTCGGCTGAGCTTGGCTGTGCAGGCCCTTCTTGGCATAGTCGTCGCGGTGGAAAGCAACGTTGATGACCCCATGCGCCGCAAGCTGCAGGTCGGCGGCAAGCCGCTCGGCAATCCAGGCGCCGCCGGAATAGATGCCGGCAACCGACCATTGCGCGCGTTCGGCTTCAGGCAGCGCAGCCTGCACCTGGTCACGCAGCGTACGGTAGAGCGCCTCGGCGTCGAGAGAGGAAGTCTGGGTCATAGCGGATGCTGGTCGAAGTACTGTTGCAGGATGATGCTGGCGGCCTCGGCGTCAAGCGCGCCCTTGCGGGCGCCGGCCATCTCGGCGGCGATCGACGTGTAGCTTTCGTCCACCCAGGCCACCGGCAGGCCGAAGCGGCCGTTCAACTGGTTGCCAAAGCGGCGCGCGAGCCGCATCGAAGGCTGCTGGGTGCCGTCCGGATTGGTGGGCATGCCCACCACCAGTTGCACCGGCGCCCATTCATCGATGAGCGCGGTCACCGCCTCGAAGCGGCCTTCCACGGTGATATTGGGGATGATGACGAGCGCACGGGCCTCGCGCGTGACAAAGTTGCCAAGCGCAACGCCGATCTTCTTTTCGCCGTAATCGAAGGCCAGGACGGTGCCGTCGGTGGGCAACTGGCGCGGCGCTGGCGTCGCTCCGTCCTCAGGCATGCCCAGCCTCGCCCGAGAGCATGGTGAAGTCGATGCCCAACAGGCGTATGGCGGCGGCAAAGCGTTCCTCGGGAGGCACGCTGAAGATGATTTCAGGATCGGCCTGGACGGTCAGCCAGCCATTGCGGCTGAGTTCTTCCTCAAGCTGCCCCGCGCCCCAGCCGGCATAGCCGAGCGTGAGCAGGAAGCGTTGCGGGCCGCTGCCGTTGGCCACGGCCTCCAGCACGTCCTTGGAGGTGGTCATCTCGAGTCCGCCGGGCACGGCCAGCGACGAGACATAGATGCCAACCGGATCATGCAGCACGAAACCGCGCTCGGTCTGCACCGGCCCGCCGAAATAGACAGGCTGCTGCGCCACCGGCAGGATCTCCAGTTTGAGGTCGATCTTGTCGAACAGGGTGGCCATATCGATGTCGATAGGCCGATTGATCACCAGGCCCAGCGCGCCGCGGTCGTTGTGCTCGCACAAGTAGACGACGGAACCCGAAAAAGTCGGGTCTGCCATGCCGGGCATGGCAATCAGGAACTGATTGGTGAGATTGATTGGGGCTTCCAGCGTCGCCATTCCTGCATTTTATCAAATCGTTGCCATCCGTCCGGAAAAGATTCACGGATGCCGCACTGCAGCATCCCGGCCCTTGCCCGGTGCGCTTGCTTGCTGGCCTCTTGGCCAGCTTCTTTGCTCGCTTGCTGCCGCCTGCTTATTCCTTGCGCGTCAGGGCGACCAGGTCTTCGGGCGTGAGCCAGCGCCAGTCTCCCAGCGCCAGGGTCGGCTCCAGCACCAGCCCGCCGATGGCGCTGCGGTGCAGGGCTTCCACATGGTTGCCCGCGGCTGCCACCATGCGCTTGACCTGGTGGTACTTGCCCTCGGTCAGGCTGAGGCGCAGGCTACGCTCGCCGGTAGCCTCGCAGGCGGCCGCCGCGATCGGGGCCGGCTCGTCCTCCAGCTGCACGCCCGCCATCAGGGCATCGACCTGCGCTTGGGTGACCGGCTCGGCGGTCGTCACCTCGTAGACCTTGGGCACCTTCTTCTTGGGCGAGGTCTGGGCGTGGATGAACTGGCCGTCGTCCGAGAGCAGCAGCAGGCCGGTGGTGTCCTGGTCCAGCCGCCCGACCGCCTGCACCTCGCGCTGGCGCAGCGGCACCGGCAGCAGGTTGTACACGCTGGGATGGTGGCGCGGGCGCTGCGAGCACTCGTAGCCCACCGGCTTGTTCAGCAGGATGTAGGCCTTGGTGTGGCCGATCCATTCCTCGCCGTCCACGGTCAGGCGCAGGCCGTCGACCTCGAACCTGGCGCCCGGATCCTCGCACAGGGTACCGTCGACCTCCACCAGGCCGGCCCCGATCAGGTCACCGCAATAGCGGCGGGTGCCGAAGCCTTGGGATTGGAGGATGCGGTCGAGTGTCATGGCCATGGCTTGCTTCTTGATATCTGGATTACTGGATTACTGGAATACGGGTTGGTTTCTGCGGCGCTGCGGGCAACGCTGGCCGCCATGCGGGGCCAGCCAGCGCGCGCGGCGCATGCCTGACGCTATGGTAGGGTAACAGGCTTCGTCAGCCCAACTTCCGGAGCGCCCGATCTTGCCCCCATCCCGCGCCGATGCCCGCCAGCCCTATCGGATCGACCGGCAGTTCGAGCGCGGCCTGGTCTGGTTCCGGCGCGACCTGCGCGCCGACGATCACGCGGCGCTGCATTATGCCCTCAAGCACTGCCGCCAGGTATGGTGCGTCTTCGTATTCGACCGCGAGATCCTGGATCCGCTGCTGGCGCGGGGCCTGGCGGCCGACCGCCGGGTGGCGTTCATCCTGGCCTCGCTGGCTCCGCTGGACGAAGCGCTGCGCGCGGCCGGCGGCGGCCTGATCGTGCTGCATGGCCATGCGCGCGCATCCCTTCCCGAGCTGGCCGCCGAGCTCGGCGCCACCGCCGTGTTCGCCAACCACGACTACGAGCCCGCCGCAATGGCCCGCGACGCCGAGGTGAGGCAAGCGCTGGCGGACCAGTCCTGCGCCTTCTTCAGCTTCAAGGACCAGGTGATTTTTGAGCGGGACGAGATCCTGACTGGCCAGGGCAAGCCCTTCTCGGTCTTCACCCCCTACAAGAACGCCTGGCTCAAGGCCCTGCTCCCGTTCGACCTCACGCCCTACCCGGTCGAGCCCTATCTCAGGTCGCTGGCCGCACCACCCAAGGCTTACGTGCGCCCGCTGCCCACGCTGGAGGCACTGGGCTTCGTCCCCTCCAACCTGGCCGAGATCGCCATGCCCGCCGGCAGCGCCGGCGCCCACGCGCTGTTCGACGAGTTCTGCGACCGCATGGGCGACTACACGCGCCGGCGCGACTTCCCCGCCCTGCGCGGCCCGAGCTACCTGTCGGTACACCTGCGCTTCGGCACCCTGTCCATCCGCACGCTCGCCCGCACCGCCCACGCCGCCACGCTGCGCGGCGGCGCGGACAGCGCCGGCGCCGCCACCTGGCTGTCGGAACTGATCTGGCGCGATTTCTACTTCATGATCTTGCACCACCACCCCCGGGTCGCCGAAGGGCATGCCTTCCACCCCGCCTACGATGCCATCCGCTGGATCGACGGCGACACCGGCGAGCGCTACTTCCAGGCCTGGTGCGACGCCAGGACCGGCTACCCGCTGGTGGATGCCGCCATGCTGCAGATCCGGCAAAGCGGCTACATGCACAACCGACTGCGCATGGTGGTAGCGAGCTTCCTGGTGAAGGATCTCGGCGTGGACTGGCGGCGCGGTGAGCAGTACTTCACCGACCAGCTCAACGACTTCGACTTCTCCGCCAACAACGGCGGCTGGCAGTGGGCAGCCTCCACTGGCTGCGACGCGCAGCCCTACTTCCGGATCTTCAATCCGACCACGCAGTCGGAGAAATTCGACCCGCAGGGGCGCTTCATCCGCAAGTACCTGCCGCAACTCGCGCGCTTGCCGGACAAGTACATACATGCACCATGGATAGCCTCAGAGGACGTGTTACTAGCATCCGGGGTCAAGCTAGGCGAAAACTATCCGCGACCGATCGTCCAGCATGATGTCGCGCGCAAGGAGACGCTCGCGCGGTATGCCTCGGTGGTGGAGAAGGCAAACCAGCGGCGACTGAACGAAGCCGACGGATAGGCCAGCGCAGCCGCCATGACGACGGCTGTCTCTCGCTCTCCCTTCAGTGGGCGAGGGAAGCAAAACCCTCAAGCCGCCAAAATCGCGCTCTCCCGATAATGCCGCTGCGCCTCCTCCGGCCTCTCCGTCTCCTCAAACATCTTGGCCAGCGCCAGATGCGCCCGGACCCGCAGCCTGCGCTGCGAATCCACATCCGCATACCTCAACGCCCGCTCGAAACTCGACTGCGCCTTGCCCCATAGCTTCTCGCCAAGGCAAAGCACACCCAGCGCAAAGTACAGGTCCGCATCGACCGGATGCTGCGTCAGCCATTTTTCGGCCTGCTGGATCTGTGGCAGCGCTCGTCCAGGCTCGGCGCATTCGGCATAGCGCAAGACCAGCCGGCTGTCCCAGTTGACCTTGAGCGCGTCTTCCACGATCTTGCGGGCCTCCTCCTGCCGGCCGAGCGCCGCGAAGTAGCGCGCTGCGGGCTCGGCAATGCGGGCCGCGCGCCGTTCGTCGGTCGAGAGCGAGCGCCAGAAATCATGCAGCGCGTCGATGTCGTTCCGGCGCTCTTCAAGCAGGGCCTCGCAGGCCAGCTGCTTGAGGCGCAGCGCCAGCACAGGATGCAGGGCGTTGCGCTTTTCCAGCGAGCGCGCCAGGCGCAGGACTTCGGTCCAGTTCTTCAGGTGCTGGTGGGCACGCAGCGCGATGCGCTGCACATGGATCTGGCGCGCGCCCTGGGCCTGCAACTGCGCGATGGTTTCCAGCGCGCCTTCAGCGTCGCGGGCGTCGACCAGCAACTCGGCCATCGACACCAGCCGGGCCTGCTCGCGCTCGGGATCGGTCACCTGCGCCATCCAGGCGTCGCGCCGCTCGGTTTCCTGCATGCGGTGCGCCGCGCGGGCACCGATCAGCGCCGCGGTCTGGGCTTGCTCGGGCCAGGCCTGGGCCTCGCGCGCGGTGCGCTCGGCACGGGCAAAGCGGCCGGCGAACAGGTTCTCGATGGACTCGCGCAAGGCCGCCTGCGCGCGGTTCATGCGGCTGCGCTCACGGTAAGCCGCAGCGCGCGCCGGCATCTCGGACAGATGGCGCATGGTGCTGAGGATGGTCCAGACCACGAAGAACGCCAGCAACAGCAGGGCCAGCCCGAGGTTCAGCGACAGCTCGACCCGGTAAGGCGGGTAGAACAGGACCAGGTTGCTCTGGTTGAATTGCGTGAACAGCGCGAGCCCGACCGCGCCACCGAACAGGATAGCTACCCAGAAAAGAAGCCGCATGTGCTACTCCTTCTTGAGCGCTTGCAGCGCGCCGAGGCTTTCCGCCATGGTGGGCAACTGCACCGTCACCGCGCCTGCCTGGGCCTGCTTGAGCAGGGTCAGCACGGCCTGCACGCGGCGCGACTTGGTGTCGCAATAGCGCCCGATCATGGCTTGCGCGGCCGCCAGGTCATTGCGGAACACCGGCTCGTTGCGCGACAGCAGCGCCAGGCGCGCATTGAGCAGGCGCAGCTTGACGTTTTCGCGCAGGAACCAGCCCTGGTCGCCGGTCAGCAGCAGAGCCTGGGCATCGTCCACGCGGCGGATGCGGATGACTTGCGTCAGCTCGTCGCGCACACTGCCCCACAGGCGGCCAAACCAGTTGCCGATCGCGTTGCCGGCCGGCACTGCCTCTTCCTTGGCGGCATTCCTGCCTGCCTTGGCGCCGGCTGGCTTGGCGGGCTTGTCGACGGCCTCGGCCATCGCGTCCGTCTTGCGCGCATCGGCTTCACTGCGCTCGAGCATGCGCTCGCTCGACAGCAGCGGCAGCGTATCGATCTGGTTGATGGCTTCGTCGAGCTTGATGGCGGCACCGGTCAGGTCCGTATCCGGCACGGCCTTCATGCGCGCCACGTCGCGCGCAATGGCCCGGCGCAGCAGGTTGTATTGCGGCTTGTCGGTGCGCGCGAGGCGGGTGTCGGCGCTTTGCAGCGCGGCCAGCGCCACCTGCACGTTGCCCGTCAGCTGGAGTTGCTGGCCGGCGTTGGTGAGCAGTTGCTGGATCTCGGCGATCTCCCAGTCGTCGCGGTTGCGCATCAGGTCCTGGTAGACCTGCTCCAGCGCGGATTGCTTGTCGCGCGCCTCGCCCACCTGGCCGTCCAGCGCGCCGACCTTGGCCTGCAGTTCCTTGACGGTGTCCTGCGCATTGCGTGAGAGCACCCGGGTTTCCTGCACCAGTGCATCGTTGCTCTGCTGGCGCCGCGCCAGCTCCTGGGTCAGGTGGTCCACGCGCTGCTGCAGCCACCAGAAGCCGCCGCCTATGGCGAGGACCAGCAGGAACAGCAGCAACCACCACGGATTGACGCGGGGCGCGCCGCGCACGGGCAGCGGGGCGCCAGCCGCGGGAGGCGGGCTGGAGGCGGGAGGAGCGGTATTGTCTTGCGTCACGCGATCGACCTTCGTTGACGTTGCGGGCGGTGGGTTGACTTGTGGTGCTGCCGGGGGCGGCGGCACCGTGGCGACCGGGGCAGGCACAGGCACGGGCGCGGCGGCAGCCGGCGGCGGCGCGACAGGCATCGGCGCCGGCGGGCCGGCATGCGCCTGCGCCCACTGGCGGCAAGCCGCCAGCAGGCCTTCGTCTCCGGGTGCCGCGCGCAGCAGGTGCGAGAAGCCGAGGGCCAAGGCCTGTTCGGCGATTCTCGCATGGGGCGCGATGCACTGCACCTGGCGCAGGCAGGCAAGCTCTTGCGGGCTCAGGGCCTGGCGCGCCATCTCATCGAGATTGCGCACGGCTTCGGAACTGGTCAGCAGCCAGGCCTGCGGCGCCGCGCCCGGCTTGAGAGCGTCGCGCACGGCTTGCCATTGCATGCTGCCGGGCGTCGGGACCGAGCGCTGGTAGGCCTCGACCGCCTGCACCTCGGCGCCGGCGGCCCGCAGGCGCTTGGCCAGCCAGTCTCGCCCGCCGTTGCCACGGATGATCAGGACCTGGCGGCCGTCGAGCGCGCCGGCGTCAAGCTGGGCTTCGAGCTGTTGCCACAGGGCCTCGGAATCGAAGCGCGCGGCGGCGCCATCGCCACCGTTGGCGGCATCGCCGTTGTCTGCCTCATGGCCGGTCGTACAACCGGCCGGGGCGATCACGCGGTAGTTGGGCGCGGCAATCCCGCGCTCGGCCAGCGCAGCCACGCTGGCGGGGCCAACCACGGCTACCGCTACGGATGCCGGCCACTGCGGCGCGGGCTTGTCCTGCACCTGGGCCAGTGCGTCGAGCGCGAAGGCCACGGCATTGGGACTGACGAAGACCACCAGCGCGAAGTCCGGCAGTTGCGCCAGCGCCGCGCGCAAGGGGGCATCGTCGGCCACGGGGCCGATTGCCAGCAGGGGAAAGCCAAGCACGTCCAGGCCGGCGGCCGACAGGGCCTCGGTAAGTTGCCGGGACTGCCCGGCGGGTCGTGTTACAACGACGGTCGGGCGGGGCATGGGCCGGTCTCAGGCAGGGGCTTGATGGGACGCCGGATCCACCAGCGCCGCGAGAATGTCGGCCGCGCCCTGCCCCAACAGGTCCTGGGCAACGGCCTTGCCAAGCGCTTCGGCCTGGCTGGATGCATCGGCGCCTTCCACCACGGCGGCAGACTGGGCCCGCACGCAGCGGCTGCCATCGGGCAGCGCCACGAAGGCATCGATGTGCAGTTGCGCGCCGTCCCAACGCGCATGCGCGGCAAGCGGCACCTGGCACGAACCGCCCAGCATGCGCGACACGGCGCGCTCGGCAGTCACGGCCAGCGCGCTGGGCGCATGGTTCAGCGGCGCCAGCCACGCGGCCAGCTCGGGCCGGCCGGACGGAATCTCGATGCCCAGCGCGCCCTGGCCGGCTGCCGGCAGCGAGCTGACGGGATCCAGCACGGCACGGATACGATCAGCCAGGCCCAGGCGCTTGAGCCCGGCGGCGGCCAGGATGATGGCGCCGTAGTCGCCACGATCGAGCTTGGCCAGGCGGGTATCCAGGTTGCCGCGCAGCGGCTGGATCACCAGGTGGGGGTAACGGGTACGCAGCGCGGCCTCCCGCCGCAGGCTGGAGGTGCCGACCACGGTCCCGGCGGGCATTTCGTCCAGCGAGGCGAAGCGGCTTGAGACCAGCGCATCGCGCGGGTCCTCGCGCTCCATGATGGCGGTCAGGGCAAACCCTTCAGGTAACTCCATCGGCACATCCTTGAGGGAATGCACAGCGAGGTCGGCGCGGCCTTCGGCCATGGCGATCTCAAGCTCCTTGACGAAGAGGCCCTTGCCGCCGACCTTGGACAAAGTACGGTCTAGAATCTGATCTCCGCGCGTCGTCATTCCGAGAATGGACACATCGCACGCGGGATAGTATTGTTGCAATGCAGCACGCACATGCTCGGCCTGCCACATAGCCAAACGGCTTTCACGGGAGGCGATGACTAGCTTGCGCGGCGCAGCGCCGGAGGAAGACGGGGAGACGGATGCTTGCATCCGCCAATGTTAGCACGCACCCCAAGCCGCTCTGGGCCAATAGACAACACACAATAGATAAGAAACGACAGGAGATTGCATGACGCAGCAAGCTGCGCGCCCCGCCGGCCGGCGCAAGCCAACCGCCAGCCGGGCAGACGCCCCCGACACCACAATGGCTTCCGCCTCGATTCCCGCGACCGCCCCATCCGCCAAGACCACCCGCACCAGGCGCGCCACCGCGGCGAAGCCTGAAGCGGCGCTGGCCGTGGCCCC
>NZ_BAAILO010000151.1:0-580 GCF_054589115.1 Cupriavidus sp. 8B
CCAGCTTGTCCTTGGGCACACCCGGCAGATCGGCGTACAGGGTGATGCCTGCGGCGTCCTCGTACACATTCACTGGCGGCATCAGGGCCGCTTCAGCGCTGCCAGCGTCGGCTTGTTTGGTGACAGCAGTATTTTCGCTCATGGCGAGATCCTCCTCGCATCACTGGATGCTGATTTGGCGCCGCTGCGCTGCTTCGAGGCGCTGGATGCTGATGTGCAGCACGCCATCACGGTACTTGGCTTCCACCGCATTGGGATTCACGTCGTCCGGTAGGCTCACCACGCGACGGAAGCGGCCGGCGAAGCGTTCATCGATATGCAGGGAGGTTTGCTCGTCCTTGTCAGAGAGATCGGGCTTGCGCTCGCCGACAATGGTCAGTACGCCCTTCACCAGTTGGACGTCGATGCTGGCCGGATCGGTGCCGGGGGCAAAGGCGTAGATTTCCACCGAGTGGGGTGTGCCGCCTACATTCATGGCCGGAAAACTGACCCGACCACGAATACTGGGAGACTGCTCGAATGGCTGGTGCAGCTCGCGCTGCAGGCGTTCCAGTTCTGAGAATACGTCACGGGGAAACAG
>NZ_BAAILO010000152.1:0-374 GCF_054589115.1 Cupriavidus sp. 8B
GGGATGGAACTTGCGCGCGAGCTTGCGGAACGCCTTCTTGATGTCCTCAGCGGTGGCATCACGTGTCACTCCCAGCGTCTTGTAGTAGTCCTGGAATTCCATGCGTGTTCCCCTTTCCACGTCTCTAATGCTGCCCTTCCGCTCGAAAGCATGACGGCGAATATCAGTCAAATCAAGAGCTTGATATCCTCGGGAGAAGCCTTACCATTCCAACCGGAGACGTCAGAAATATGGCGCCCGCGCCAAAGCGAATGGAGGCAAACATGATGTATCGATCTCTGTTTCCCCGTGACGTATTCTCAGAACTGGAACGCCTGCAGCGCGAGCTGCACCAGCCATTCGAGCAGTCTCCCAGTATTCGTGGTCGGGTCAGT
>NZ_BAAILO010000153.1:0-416 GCF_054589115.1 Cupriavidus sp. 8B
CGCAAGGAGGGCGATTACCACGGCAGGGTTCATGACTGGGGTGAAGTCGTAACAAGGTAGCCGTATCGGAAGGTGCGGCTGGATCACCTCCTTTCAGAGCGTGCATCCAACGTCGAGCGTTCACACTTATCGGTTTGTTAATTGTTAGAGCCAGGATGCGCACTGCGTGTCCTGTGTTGCATGGTCAAATGCAAGCGCTTGGCTTTGAGCGCTTGCATTTGGCTTTGCCAAGACGATGCGAGACCAAGTCTCGCTCGGCTGTTCTTTAAAAATATGGGATGTAGTAAAGGTGTCGTGAGCGTTGATGAGACGCTGCAGTAAAAACACGATACCGGGTTGTGATTGTATCAACCAAAATGTATTTAAGTGATCGAAAGATGACTTGGAATACGGCACAAATGCGAGAACTCATCCTG
>NZ_BAAILO010000154.1:0-717 GCF_054589115.1 Cupriavidus sp. 8B
ATATGCCGCTTGTGCTTGCGAGCGCGCTGCGCTTTTGCCAACTTCCCGGCTGCGCGGCGGCCGAATCGGTCATTGGGCAGTTTCTCGCCCGTCGAGAGGGCCGCGAAGTCCTTCAGCCCGAGGTCAATGCCAACGCCGCTTTGCATCGCGCGAGCAGGAACATCGGCGACTTCGATGGTGATATTGAGGAACCAGTTGCCGCGTGTGTCCTGTGCGAAGTTGGTCCCATCCTTGATCTTCCCTTCGGGAAGCGGGCGGCTGCTGAATACGCGGAACGTGTTGCCTGCGAAGCGGAAAGCGTCGCCCTCACGCTTGAGTTCGCGCCCCTTGAGCGGCACCCATCCAAGGCTCTTACGACCGCGATAACGCAGGTATGGCCGTTTGAACTGGCTGCGCGACTTCGCGTATTGCTCGCATGTCGCGTTGACCGTTCCCGAGTGGATTCCGAGTTCTTTGCTGCTACCCGTCGTCAGACCATTGAGGTCGAATCCAGTTGGCCATTTCTTGTCCCACTTGAGCGCGTGCTTCTGTGCGTCGTTGCAGAAGTTCCAGACATGGTTAACCGCGCGGCTCTGCTTGTTCAGCAAGCCGTTCAACGACTTCACGCGGTAACGGTACACCTTGATCAACGCTTCCTTTTCAACGCTTTGTCCAGGGAAAACACAAGTTACCTTCAATCAGGAGACATTGCAACTTTGAGCAATTCCAGATCGTTCC
>NZ_BAAILO010000155.1:0-9110 GCF_054589115.1 Cupriavidus sp. 8B
GCGCAGCTTCCGGATTGTGAAAAATAGGCGGCACATCAACCATAGAGCGGGAAGTCTTGCCGCTTGTGCGGTTAGTACTTCAGCAGCCTGTTAGGGGCCTCCCCAACATTTGCACGCTCTCCGGAAAAGCGTAGTAATGTTGATACCAACGCCCTTGCAGGGATCGCCAACTTATTGATTTGTTGAGATTTTCGCTCAATCCCTGAGGTCGCACCTTTACTACACTTCACGGTGATCGAACTCATCGATTGGTATCGGGCCAGATGGGAGATCGAGATGCTCTTCCATGTGCAGAAAAACGCCTGCAAGGTGGAAGCGTTGCAGCTATCGCACATGGACCGTGTCGAACGTGCGCTCGAATGGTGGTCTCGTGGCGAATTGCGCGACTAATGCGTTTAGGGAGAACCTGCCCTGAACTGGATGCGTCGCTGTTCTTTGATGTCGACGAAATACGAGGTGCCTATTTGCTCTCGAAGAAGCCGCGCCCCCAAAAGCCGCCCACGCTCAATCAAGTGATTCGCCTGATTGCATCACTGGGTGGCTTCCTGGGTCGCAAGAGCGACGGTGAACCTGGTGCCAAGACGCTCTGGATCGGGCTGCAGCGAACGATGGGTGCTGCTGCCACGATTCAGGCTCTGCGCAATGAGGGCGCATGACTTCTGTATAACGAGATGCCCTTGACCTTCAAGAACTCACTTGACAGTGAAAGTTTTCCGCCTGATGCAAGGCGTGAGCACATAAGCGTTTCGCCAAGCGACACGTTTCCATGAAGACTATATCGGCACCTCGAAGACACGACCCATCCCCCCTCTGGAGGGATTCCACAAAGTTGCTTTGTGTTACTTGGCAGGGGATAGCCAGTAACTTGCGGTGGGTGGCAACGCATACTGGATGCCACACCGGACGCGAGCGGTGCCAGCCGCTTAGCCTATGACATCCATGATGTGTGCAAATTAAAAGATATTTACATCTGATAAAAACTTTACTTGCTCACCATGCAGTCACCTCAGAGCTTGAGCAAAGACAACCGACACCACTCGAGGTCGAGCACTGCTGCGGCAATGGCACGTACCTGGTTCGCCGCCGGCATTTTTCTGGCAAGGGCATATCGCCGATGAAACAAGCTCAGCAGGTCAATTCTGGGTGCCGCAATATCTCCTCAAGCTCGTGTGCGACCCGGGCGACGCACCGAGCATGGACGGCATGGAAAACTCGGAGTCAGCGCGTGCTGGACGCCCTATCACTTACCGTGAGCTTGTCAAACGAAACGGGCTGGCGAGGCGTGTCAGGTTCAATGCTCCGCCGGCGATTACAATACTGTTGGGGTGCACGGCGTGGCCCATACGCCTAGGATGTGAGTGGAGAAGGAAATGGCGACAGCTCGAGTTGGAACAAGGGGGAGGCCTGATGCTCCTGAAAGCAGAGGGAGTAACGGTCGTGGATTTGGACTACGATTCCGGCTGGCAAGATACTATCGACCTTCGCCGACTGGGCCGGAAGGCTGGGATTCGCGTGGAGTATCGCGGGCAAGAGAATATCTCCGTCAAATCACCGACGGCATTGGTCGCTAGCCTGATGCAGCCAAAGACGACCTTCTGGCAGCGAAACCTCCTACTGTCAATTTGAGTTGAGCGAGTTGCCAGCAGCTGAGTTGGAGAGCCTGGAAGCAAAGGCGAGCAATCTGGGCGACTACATTCTCGCGGAGCGGCTACTGAGGGACGTCGATGCCGTCTGGCCCGAATAACGCCGGCTAGTCGCAGCGCCATCGCTTTGCCGCCGTCAAACACGCTCTGCAGGAACCCTGGGCGTATTGCCTCGGTTTCTGTACCGGCAAATTCTCGCCGCCGAATCGTCGCGAACGCATGCATAGCGAGTCGCCGGCACTCCGTGTCAGACGTCTATCGCGCCCCCCCCGCTCTAGCAAGACGTGAACAACATTGCGGTGTCGCCCACCCTCTCCGGATGTGCCGGCCAGATGTCTGGACTCATCCTCTACGGCCCCGGGCACCCATCTGAGCGGAATCGCAAGATTAGCGTTGAACGCAAGTGCTTTTGCTCGAAGGACCAACTCGTGCTCCCTTAAAGCGGCCTGAGCTGCCTCTTCTCTAGCCATCTGGGCGGCGCACGCTCGGTCTACCTCGTCCGTCCGTGCACACAAACACAATCCATTGGCATCGCACCAATCTCGATGCCGGGCCGTCGCTAGCGGAGTCGTTCCTCCGAAGGGCGCCTTGATTTCAGGCGTCTTCAGTATGGAAGATGTAGAGTATTGTCAAGATTTGGCGCGCACGTTTCTCACCTTCTTTCATGACTACACGCCAGGTACTCTCGGTAAAGCGCCTGTTTCTCGGCCAGCCTGCCTTCAATCCAAGGATGAAATAAAGGAAGCCAATGTCATTGCGCATTGGCTCAGGTTGCGCAAGGCGAGCATAACAAGCATAAAGCGCCCAGGCCTGGGCCAGCCAAGTCGGAGAGAACGGCAACTCTGGGAAGACCTTTCTGAGACCGCCAGCAACGTTTTTGTCGTATTTCGGTTCCCACTGGTTAAACTGGATGCGTAGCCAATCGAGGTCCAAGAAGTTAAACCTAAGCATACCTAAAAGCAATTGGTCAATCACAGAATAAATCATTATATAAACCAATCTCAACAAAAAAAGATGCTGGCGGAGCGAGGGATATCTGCCACTGCTCTTGGAGAAGGCATAGCCAGTACGTCGTCCATCGCCGTCACAAACAAGGTCGGCAATAGCACGAGCGTTTCGCCAGCGCTCGTTGCTACCGAGTAGCGAACCAAAATAGCAATTCGCCGCCAGAATTTTCCACTTCGCTGATTTGACGAGGGCCAAGTTAGCTTGGCGCCGGGAGACAAGTACTCTGTGCTCACGCCTTGGTTTCTGTGACCCCCGGGGCAAAGCCAAAACAAATCCAGACGAATTCTGGGTCGCTATCGAAGAATGGCAGGCAGCTATTTTCGCGGCGGCGTCACTGACTTTTTGGCCCTGGTATCGCCTGCGTAACTCCGCATTTCGGATGACAACGTCTTATTAGCGACTCTCGTTTCGTACCGCTGCCACCAGCACTCAAAGACAAGGCGTCCTCGTTCTTTGGCGATAGCAATGCGGCTCCGTCACGGAGTCGAACCTACACTTTAGGCCGAAGCAAAAACAGAGAGACCATCATTTGAACGACGGCTCTATTTTTAGCACCGAAGAGAAACTTTCTATCTTCAGTGCCTCTTTCGTCTAGGTCGTGCACTCCACCGCAATACGGTGATATCTTCCCAGTAGAACAGCAGGCGTGTTCGCTTCTCCATTCTCGGCAGCGTTGGCGATTTTTTGCGAAAACCAGCTTGCGGTCACCTGCGTCATTGCGCGATGCTGCCGCCACTGTACAGCGGCGCTTTGATGACACCCATCCCGGTGGCACTCCTGTATCAAAACCAAACGTTTAGACAGGCACCGGCGGACGGTCGCGGCCTACGAGGAGGCAGTCGACTTCGCACTCATTCGGTCAGCATGAACACATTTACGCAGTCCTCCAGATGTTGTGCCTGCTGACCCAATTTGGATGCTGACTCAGCTGCCTGCTCGACGAGACCAGCATTCCGTTGCGTTAGTTGCGCAACTTGTCCCACTGCCAAATCAATATTGCCAATCTCCTGGCTCTGCTCCCTGCTGGCGCTAGCGATGACCGACACAGACTCCATCAGCGCCCTCACTTTCGCCTCTACGCCTGCCATCGCCCCCCCCGCGCACACAGCAACTTCCCCAGCCTTGGATATGGCTTGATTTGAATCGTCAATCAGGAGCTTTATCTCCTTGGCTGCGCTCGCCGTCTTAGTTGATAAGCCACGGACCTCGATAGCAACGACAGCGAAACTCCTACCGCTTTCACCTGCCCTGGCAGCTTCGACAGCAGCGTTAAGCGCGAGAATGTTTGTTTGAAACGCAATTCCGTCAATCATGGAAGTTATTTCAGCAATCTTTTGAGACTGTCGATTTAGCTCACTCATGAGGTTTGCCAGCTTGCGAACCTCGCTTGCCGCAGACATTGCCACGGCGGAAGCCTCGTGTGCAGCATCATTGACACGCTCCGCACCCAACGCGTTTTGCCGCGCAGTCTCAGTGACCTGGGACAGGCTCGCTGTTGTTTCTTCAATTGAGCTCGCCTGTTCTTCATTGCGCTGCGAGAGGTCCGCATTACCGCGCGCCTGATTATCTGCCGCCACCCGGATAGTGTCGACGGCCGCCCTCGCATCAAGCAAAACGCCTACCAACTTGGCATTCATCTGATTCAAGACACGCCCCAACATCTTCGTCTGAACGTCACCACGTTCCGGGAACTGCGTCTGCACCTTCCCCGAGGAAACCGCAAAGGCCGTCTCATTTAGTCTCTTGAGTGGCTCCAGAACCTGCCGAGAAAGATAGAAAGCCGCCCCGAGCCCAATAACCGAACCCGCTCCGGCGAGCACCCATACTCGTTCTAAGAAAGTGCCGCTATCGGTTATCAAGAGGCTGACACTAGTGGCTTCTGCCAACAGAATGCCTACGAGCAGAAGTATTACGGTCCAAAGGCGGATGCTAACAGGCAGTCCTAGAATCCGGCTTGCAAGTCCTGCGAGTCCCGCGCGTTTAACTTCGCCACGATGCAATCGGAAATTCTTGTCCTCGCCGTTCCGAATCTTTCGGTAAAGCTCGGTTGCAGTTGCCACTTGCTCTCTAGATGGCTTTGTTCGCACTGACATGTAGCCAATCTTCTGTCCCGATTTGAATACGGGCGTGACATTTGCGACCACCCAATAGAAGCCGCCATTCCTACGCCGATTCTTGACAACCCCTGTCCACGGTCGGTCATCCCGTAGTGTTGCCCACATGTCTTCGAAAGCCTTCGCGGGCATGTCAGGATGGCGAACAATGTTCTGCGGCTCGCCGATAATCTCATCTCTTGAGAATCCACTGCTTCGAACGAATGCTTCGTTAGCATATGTGATACGACTGGAAGTATCCGTACGAGTAATGATGACTTCACCATCTGGCAGTACGTACTCTTCATCTATAACCGGAAGGTTTTCGCGCATTGCGTTTTTCTCACAACTCGTATACGAAATCAATGGTATAATCAAAGTTATACAGAGCACCACTTCATTTTCACGTTAACTTTATTGACCTGAAGTCTATCGCGAACCACCATACAAAAATAACTCATAAAATACAATCTCACCTTTAAGTAAGGTTACTCTATTTATCTGTAACTACGTTCTGCATCTCTTCATTTTCCTGCGCGTAGGAACCTAGATAGTGAATCAAATCCCCTATCGGCATGGGCCGCGCGACCAAGAATCCCTGTATAAAGCGACAGCCTTCCGCCTCCAAGAAAGCCAGCTCATTTGATGTCTCGACAACCTCCGCAACCACACCAATACCAAAATTTGATGCTATTGTCATAATCGCTCTGATTATTTTTTTTGAGTTTTCGCTTCGCCCACTCTTCTCAATAAATGAGCGTGCAATCTTCAGCGAACTTACGGGAAGGGTGCTTAAGTAGCCGAGATTGGAGTACCCCGTTCCAAAGTCATCAATCACTATCTCGACGCCGGCGTTTGCGAGTGCTTCTAGCGTAGAAGAAGAAGACTCCCCTTGGGGGATAAGTGCACTTTCTGTTATCTCGACCTTCAGCGAGGTCGGCGCAAGTGCGCTACTGCGGAGCAACTCGCCAACCTTCTCCGCAAATCCCGGAGCGTGTAGCTCTTCGGCTGGGACATTTACCGCCACACTTAATGACATGTTAAGTTCTGTGCTAACACGGGCGATATCTGAAGATGCCTTTTCGAGAACAAAGTCTGTGAGTTTGTGGCCAAACCCCAAATCAGAAACTACCGGGAGGAACTCGGCGGGCATGACCGTACCCAGGGTCTGGGAATTCCACCTGACGAGGGCTTCAACCCCAATGACCTTCTTGATTTCCAAGTCAAAAACTGGCTGGTAGGCGACCCACAATTCCCTGGCACCGAAAGCATGCCGCATCGCCTGGTAAATCTGGTGATATCGCTCAGCATTCCTCCTTAGCGCAGGGGAGTAGTGTTTCGCTCTACCACGCCCTTCACGCTTCGCCTCATATAGCGAGATGTCAGCCTGCTTGAAGAGCGCCTTACTATCACCGCCGTCGTCAGGGAACCGGCTTACGCCAATGCTAGCTCCTACATAGAGAGGCGTCCCCGATACCACTATCGGAGCTTCAACCGTGGCGCAAATGCGTTGAAGAATCGACTCCCTGTCGGCATCCGTAAGCGGGCCTGCAAGAGCAACCGTGAATTCATCTCCCCCGAGCCTCGCAACAATATCGCCGAGCCTGGTGGCATCGACAAGGCGTTCCGCCACCTTGATAAGTACCTGGTCCCCAATATCATGCCCCAACGCGTCATTTATGCCTTTGAAACGGTCAAGGTCGATAAGAAGGAGAGTTACCCCGTTGCAGCGTTCGCTGCTGGCTGAGATTAATACGTCAAGTTGCTCAAAGAAGGAGACCCTGTTATATAGCTTCGTCAAATCGTCGAAGCAAGCCAACTCTCGCAGCCTACGCTCCGATTCCAGGCGAGAGGTGACGTCCCTTCCTGCAGAGATGAAGTGAGTAATTGCGCCGTTCAAATGGCGAAGCGGAGTTATCACCTTCTCTTCGGAGAAGAGCGTACCGTCTCTTTTTCTGTTGACAAATATTCCTTTAAATGTCTCACCCGCACCTAAAATCGACCATAGTCTCTCGTAGAATGTTTCCGCCATCTTCCCCGACTTCAATATGGCTGGCGTATTGCCAACCACCATCGAGCGCTCATAGCCAGTTTGAGTTTCAAACGCCCTATTGACGTAGGTGATTATTCCAATCGAGTCAGTAATCACGATGGAGTCTGCCACTTGCTCCATGGCAAATGCGTATAAAAACAAGTTGTCCATACCCCATGTTGACTCGATTCGCTCCACTGCATCGCCGCACAAATCGACCATCGTGTTGCAACACCTCCAGTAAAACCCAGCGTCGCCGTGAGGACGACAAAAGCACTCGAAAACCTCGACAATTGAAGCCCCAGCATTTGAACCGGATGCGCCGGGTATGAGCACGTCACCACGGACCAGGGCGGCCTAACCCCGCAACTAATTCAGCAGCCTCTGGTCCAATGCGTCCGACTCTCGGGTCGATTCGCATGTTCTCTCTACACCACTTCGATTCATACCACTATCGTAAGGACGATTCTTTTTGACATAGGTCATCCCGGCGCGTCGCCAGTATGGCGTAGACTGCGGCGACGAATAAAGCAATAAAAATTGATGGGATGAACAAACTTCGCTTATGGGCCGTAGACCTAGCATCGAGCAACTTCGGGTTTTTCTAGCAGCCGCAGACCGTCAGAGCTTCACGCTTGCAGCGCGCGCTTGTCACAAGACGCAAGCTGCTGTGAGCATGCAGATGCGCCAGCTGGAGCAGATGGCCGAGACCAAGTTATTTTGTCGAGAAAACAGACAGCTAAAGTTGACTGCTTCCGGGGAAGCGCTTTACGCATACGCGATGCGAGTGATTACGCTGGAGGAAGAAGCCTGGGTGGCAATCCGCGGCAGCGCAAAGCAGCGTTTGCGGGTCGGGGCTCCCGAATTCTATGCGAACGGACTGCTTCCCATCGCAATCCGAGACTTTCATGCTATCCACCCGATGGTCCGTATTGAGCTAGTTTGTGCATCGACCGCGCACCTTACCGGAATGCTGCAGACCGGCCGATTGGACCTAGCAATTGGCGCGCGGGGGGCCCACATGGATGGAGACCTCTTGTATACCCAGCAGATACGCTGGGTTGCGCATCCAGATGTGCCTCACATTTGGCAGCAAAATCCAATACCCATTGGGCTGTACGAGCTTGGAAGCACTGTCCGCGCCCATATCTTGGCTGCGCTAGAGAAAGCTGAAGCAGACTATCGCTGCGTATACGAAAGTACGTCAGTGCGCGGCATTCTAGCCGGGGTGAGCGCTGGTATGGTCGTAGCGGCAGTACCCTCACAAGTCGCCCGTGGGCGCCTTCGGATTCTTGAGCGCGGCGATGGGTTGGTGGACATCCAGCCGCTTGATATCGTAATGGCGACCAGTAACGCAGTCGCCGCTCCCGAGGCGAAGCTGTTTGGTGAGTTACTGCGGCAGGCAGCCCAATGTTGGCATGAAGTAGCCGAATAGCGCCAATCGAACCTCCACGTGTACAGGCAGCCTGCTCCCCGCCCCCGGCGGAGACAAGGCGAAAATACGTCCGGCGTTAAGGGGGATGTGTACGTCATCAACGGGCGTGTGCTCGGGTCGACGTCCCTACTACCGTCGGCACGAACCAGGTCTGAGTGCCGCGATACCTATGCAAGGTGATATATGACCCAGTGACCCATCGAGCCTAGGCGCATTGGATTGAGAGACTCGCCCGCACTGGAGCGCCCTATGGATTCGCGTGGAGTATCGCGGGCACGAAAATATTGCCGTCAACTCGCCAGTGGCATTGGTCGCCGGTCTGTCGCGGCCAAAGGCGTCGTTCCGGCAGCGGAATCTGTACTGTCAATTTGAGCTCAGCAGCTTGCCAGCAAGTAAGCTGGAGAGCCTGGAGGCAAAGGCGGCGAAGTCGGGGGACTACATCTTGGCAGGAAGTTTGTTGCGGGACGTCGATGCTGTCTGGAGCGAATCGCATCGAACTGGCGCTCCGATTACCACGAGCTATAGACCACCAGTTGATTGGCCGCCGACGGCGACGTTTGGAAGTAATCTCGTCAACCGTGACCTCGCACTCGGCAGTTACCGCCAAGCTGTCTAAGCTGCAACGACGGGAACCCAGATGTACCCTCCCATGTACATCTCTGTTGTGGCACGTGTATCCGCGCGGTGAAGACGCTCGACAGACATCGACGACGTCGATGAATACTGGGCAAGGGCGCCGAGGCCCGCCAAGTTAGGTTGGGAGGCCAGCCAGTCCCCAACCATCCGGGCTGCTGGGGTCTCAGGCGAGCTTTTCCTTCAGGAACGCCACGAGATACGGAGTAGCGGCGGCAGCCACGGTCGATGCGGTGGACGGGTCAATGCCCATTTTCGCCGCCAGC
>NZ_BAAILO010000156.1:0-8160 GCF_054589115.1 Cupriavidus sp. 8B
TATCTCAGGCACGTTTGCTCGTACGCCGATTGACCAATGCCTGAATTTGTCCTCACCCTCTTTACGAGTAAAGAAAAGTGACATCTCACACGTTCCCAAACGGCCAACACCGTACAGCCGCGCCAGCAGCTAGAAGCATGAAAACCCCACCCACCCACGCCCCGCGCGTCAGCGGCCACAAGTTCCCCCGCCTCCCCCCCACCCCCTTCCATCCCCCAAACAACACCCTATTCCCCTCCCTATTCCCCCTAATGCCGGCCAGCCCCCCCTTCGATAATCATCGCTGACGAACGGCCGCATGCCGCTTCGTAACGGAGCGGCCATGTCCGAAGAAAGCGATCTCGAGAAAACCGAACCCGCCTCAGCGCGGCGCCTGGAGAAGGCGCGCGAAGAGGGGCAGGTCGTGCGTTCGCGCGAGCTCGCCACGCTGATCATGCTGATGAGCGGCGTAGTGGGCCTGTGGACGCTGGGCGGCACGCTTGCCAGCAAGCTCGATGCCGTGTTGCACGCCAGCCTCGCCTTCGAGCCGGCGATTGCCTTTGACACGTCGCGCATGATGTCGCGCTTTGGCATCGCGGTCTGGGAGGGCCTGCTGGCCTTCCTGCCGCTGCTGCTGTTCTTTGGCGCCGCAGCGCTGGCCGGCCCCATGCTGCTGGGTGGCTGGATGTTCTCCGCCAAGTCCTTCGCCCCGGATTTTTCGCGCCTCTCGCCGCTCAAGGGACTGGGCCGGCTGTTCTCCTCGCAATCGCTGGTGGAGCTGACCAAGGCCATCGCCAAGGCGTTGCTGGTTGGCAGCGTGGCCGGCTGGGTGTTGTGGCGGCGGTTGCCAGAGGCCATCGCGCTGATGAGCGCGCCGATCCACGAGGCGCTGCTGCACATGCTGGAGATGGTGCTGAGCTGCTCCGCGATGGTGGCGGGGTCGCTGGTGCTGGTGGCGGCGCTCGACGTGCCCTGGCAGTACTGGACCTTCTACAAGAAGCTGCGCATGACCAAGGAAGAGGTCAAGCAGGAGCACAAGGACAGCGAAGGCGACCCGCACATCAAGTCGCGCATCCGCCAGCAGCAGCGTGCCATGGCCAAGCGCCGCATGATGTCCGAGGTGCCGAAGGCGGATGTGGTGGTCACCAACCCGACCCACTTCGCCGTGGCGCTGCGCTACGAAGAAGGCCGCATGAGCGCGCCGCGCGTGGTCGCCAAGGGCAGTGACGCGATTGCCGCGCGCATTCGCGAGATTGCCGTCGAGAACGGCGTGCCGTTGCTCAGCGCGCCGCCGCTGGCGCGCGCGCTGCACCGTCACGTGGAGCTGGGCAGGGAAATTCCCGCCGGCCTGTACACCTCCGTGGCCGAAGTCCTGGCCTGGGTCTATCAACTGAAGCACTGGCACCACAGCAGCGGCCCGCATCCGGCGGCACCCTCCGATCTGCTGGTGCCTGACGAGTTAGCCGTACCGGAAAGCCAAGCATGAACGCATTGACCTCGCTGTTCAAACTGCCGGGGGGCCAGGCAGGCGGCCAGATGAAGGCCCTGGCCGGCCCGCTGCTGATCATCATGATCCTCGGCATGATGATCCTGCCGCTGCCGCCCTTCATCCTGGATCTGCTGTTTACCTTCAACATCGCCCTGTCGATCATGGTGCTGCTGGTGGGCATGTACACGCAGAAGGCGCTGGACTTCGCCGCCTTCCCGGCGGTGCTGCTGTTCACCACGCTGCTGCGGCTGTCGCTCAACGTGGCCTCGACCCGGGTGGTGCTGATGGAAGGGCACACCGGGCCGGACGCCGCGGGCAAGGTGATCGAGGCCTTCGGCCACTTCCTGGTCGGCGGCAACTTTGCCGTGGGCATCGTGGTGTTCGCGATCCTGGTGGTGATCAACTTCATGGTCATCACCAAGGGCGCGGGGCGTATCGCCGAAGTTGGCGCGCGCTTCATGCTCGACGCCATGCCTGGCAAGCAGATGGCGATCGACGCCGACCTCAACGCCGGCCTGATCAATGAAGAAGGCGCCAAGAAGCGCCGCGCCGAGGTCTCGCAGGAATCGGACTTCTACGGCGCGATGGACGGTGCCAGCAAGTTCGTGCGCGGCGATGCCGTGGCGGGCCTGATGATCATGTTCATCAACGTTGGTGCCGGCATGGTGGTAGGCATGGTGCAGCATGACCTGGACTTCGCCACCGCGGTGCGCAACTACACCCTGCTGACCATCGGCGATGGCCTGGTGGCGCAGATCCCGGCGCTGGTGATCTCCACCGCAGCCGGTGTGATCGTCTCGCGGGTCTCCAACGAGCAGGATGTGGGCCAGCAGCTGACCGGCCAGCTGTTCTCCAATCCGCGCGTGCTGTACCTGACCGGCGCCATCATCGGCATGATGGGCATCATCCCGGGCATGCCGCACTTCGCCTTCCTGGCCTTCGCCGGCGCGCTGGTGTGGTTCGGCCGCTATGTGGCACGCCGCGACGTGGCGCAGGCGCAAGAAAAGAAGCGCGAGGAACGCACCCCCACGGTGGCGCCCGAGTCGACCGAGGCCAGCTGGGACGACGTCACCCTGGTCGATCCGCTCGGCATGGAAGTGGGCTATCGCCTGATCCCGCTGGTGGACCGCGCGCAGAACGGCGAGCTCCTCGGCCGCATCAAGAGCATCCGCAAGAAGGTGGCGCAGGAGATTGGCTTCCTGGTGCCGGTGGTGCATATCCGCGACAACCTGGAACTCAAGCCCAACGCTTACCGCATCACGCTCAAGGGCGTGGAGATCGGACGCGGCGAAGCCGCGCCCGGGCAGTGGATGGCGATCAACCCCGGCCAGGTATCCGGCGCGCTGCCGGGCACGCCCAGCCAGGACCCGGCCTTCGGCCTGCCCGCGGTGTGGATCGAGGGCGGCCTCAAGGAACAGGCCCAGACCTACGGCTACACGGTGGTGGACGCCAGCACGGTAGTGGCCACTCACCTCAACCACCTGATCCACATGCACGCGGCCGAGTTGCTTGGCCGCCAGGAAGTGCAGGCGCTGCTCGACCGAATCGCCAAGGAATCTCCCAAGCTCACCGAAGACCTGGTTCCCAAGATCATCACGCTCACCGCGTTGCAGAAGATCCTGCAGAACCTGCTGGACGAAAGCGTGCCGATCCGCGACATGCGCACCGTGCTGGATGTGGTGGCCGAGCATGCGCCGAAGGTCAGCGATCCGAAGGAGCTTACCTCGCTGGTGCGCGTGGCGCTGGGCCGCGCCATCACCCAGCAGTGGTTCCCCAACGGCGCCGACCTCCAGGTCATCGGCCTGGACGCCGGCCTGGAACGCGTGCTGTCGCAAGCGCTCACTAACGGCGGCGGCATCGAGCCGGGCCTGGCCGACGCGCTGCTGCAGCAAACGCACGGCGCGGTGACCAGGCAAGAACATCTGGGGCTGGATCCGGTGCTGCTGGTGCCGCATCCGCTGCGCCCGCTGCTGGCGCGCTTCCTGCGCCGGACCATGCCGCAACTCAAGGTGCTCTCGCATGCCGAGGTGCCGGACAACCGAAATATCAGGATCACCGCCATGATCGGTGGCGCAGCGTGAGGGGTTTCGCAAGATGAGCGTAGCTAAATTCGTGGCGGCCAATGGCCGCGAGGCCTTGCGCCAGGTGCGCGAGGCAATGGGACCGGACGCCGTGGTGCTGTCCAACCGCACCGTCGAAGGTGGCGTGGAGATTGTCGCGATGCGCGACACCGATCTCGGCGCCATTTCCAGCAGCGCGCCGGTCTTCACGCCGCCGCCCGCCGTGGTGGCTGTCGACGGCGCCCTTGGCGACCTGCGCGGTGAGCTGCAGACCATGCGCGCCATGATGGAGCGGCAGTTCTCCGGCGTGGGCACGCACAGCCTGCCGTCGATGGGCGGCGACCCGCTGCGCGACTCGCTGTTCACCTGGTTAGTGACCGCTGGCTTCTCCGGGCAGCTTGCCCGTTCGCTGCTGGGTCACTTGCCGCTGGGCCATGACCGGCCAGCCGCCATGACCTGGATCCGCCAGGAAATCGCGCGCAAGGTGCCGGTGCTGAACGACGAAGATGCGCTGTTCGCCCAGGGCGGCGTACTGGCGCTGGTCGGCCCCACCGGCGTGGGCAAGACCACCACCACCGCCAAGCTGGCCGCGCGCTTCGTGCTCAAGCACGGCCCGGAACGCCTGGCTCTGCTGACCACCGACACTTTCCGGATCGGCGCGCACGAGCAGTTGCGCATCTACGGCGACATCCTTGGCGTGCCCGTGCACGCGGTCAAGGACGCGGCCGACCTGCGCTTTGCGCTGGCGGCGCTGACCGAGAAGCACCTGGTGATCATCGACACCGTGGGCATGAGCCAGCGCGACCGCAACCTGTCCGAGCAGATCGCCATGCTGGCCGGCGTGCAGGCCCCGGTGCAGCGCATCCTGCTGCTCAATGGCGCCAGCCACGGCGACACCCTCAACGAGGTCGTCCACGCCTACCGCCACGATGCCACGCCCGATGGCGGTATCGACGGCTGCATCGTCAGCAAGCTGGACGAGGCCACCCACCTGGGCTCCGTGCTCGACGTGGTGATCCGTCACCGCCTGCCGGTGTACTACGCCTCCACCGGCCAGCGCGTGCCCGAGCACCTTGAGCTCGCCAACGGCGCGGCCCTGGTCGAACGCGCCTTCCAGACGCCGCGCCGCGGCTCGGTGTTCGCCGACGCGGAAGCCGCGCGCCGCGCCATGCCCGCGCAGGACGACAGCGAAGCCACCCGCGCGGCCAGCCCCGGCGGCGCCGACGGCATGCTGCGCTCGCTCACCGACAGCGCCAACGCGGTCGGCGACTGCGTCGAGCAACTGAACGCCGGCAGGTATAGCTTTGAACTGGTCCGCTCGCTGTGGCAGCAACGCAATGAGAGCACCCCCTCGCCACGCCTGATGGCGCAGCAGGTGCGCGAGGCCGCCTGCCGCGACCTCGCCCGCCATTGCGACCGCTTCGTGCTGTCGCTGAGCGCCACCGTTGCCGCGCCGGTGGCGGGACGGCGCGCGCCACGCCCCTGGCAACACACGCTGTTCCTGGCGGACCGCGACGGCCTGCCGCTGGCGGCAGCTGCCGCGCCCGCCGGCCGGACCGGCCCGGCGCTGCAAGGCGGCCAGGGCGGATGGGAAGCCGATGCCGCCACGCTGTGCGCCGCCATCGCCGCTGCCCGTACCGTGGTCAACGTACTCGACGCCATGCCGGCCGGCCCCGTGCTGGCGCGCTGGCAGCAAGCTGGCGAGCGCTGGCTCGCCACCGCGCGCAAGACCACCCGCGTGGCCAGCGGCGGCGCGGCCGTCAAGCTCGATGCCCTGGCCGAGACGCTGACTTTCCACGCCGTGGA
The DNA here is from genome assembly GCF_054589115.1 of Cupriavidus sp. 8B. NCBI lineage: Bacteria > Pseudomonadati > Pseudomonadota > Betaproteobacteria > Burkholderiales > Burkholderiaceae > Cupriavidus > Cupriavidus sp. 8B. The sequence continues at coordinate 5,335 of NZ_BAAILO010000156.1, forward strand.
AGACATGGACTACCGCGGCCGCGACGCCGTGCAGTGGATCGCGCAAAGCCCGGTGCGCGTGCTCGAAGGCCAGGCACGCGGCACGCGTGGCGCCGCCGAGGGCGGTACCGAGGCCGGCTTGCTGGTGTCGCGCGTGGTCGATCGCGAGAACGGCCAGACGCTCGCCGTGCATTACCTGCTGTGCGACCCGGCGCTGTCGGCCGAGGGCGCGCAACTGGCACGCTGGGCCCGCTGGGCCGAAGCCGGCGAAGCGCAACTGCGCACGCTGCGCCATGCGCTGGAGCACCTGGGCCAAGGCGAAGGCGGCAATGAATCCGCGCAAGCCGAGGCGCAGGCCTGCGCCCGCTTGCTCGCGCTGCAAATGGGCGTGGCCGCGCTGCGTCTCGAGCAGGCCTGCGACGACTCGGTCGCTGCCTTCCTGGCGCGGCTGACCGGCCGCGCGCCGGCTCGCCAGGCTTGCGGCGCCGCCGTGCTGGTTGACGGCATTGGTCGTCTGCTGGCCTTGCTCGACGTGCTGGAAAACTATCCCGCCCGCGGCGGCCGCGCCACGCAGCCCGCTGTCCAGGAGGCCGCGCCGCAGACGTTCCATATGGGCGACGCCGGCGGCCTGCTCGAGGCGCGCATGAGCGGCGGCCGCGTGTTCGAGACGCTGGCGCAGGGAGAATAAGCCGTGAGTTCACTCGCCTCCGACCAGGCAGAGAGCCTGCGGCGCATGCTGGCGCCCCGCGCCACGCGCCGCATTGCCGTGGTCGCAAGCGATGCCGGCGCCGGCGCCACCACGGTGGCGCTGGGGCTGGCCAACGCCCTTGCCCTGCAAGGCGAACGCGTACTGCTCATCGATGAGGACCGCTTCGGTGCGCGCGCCACCCGCCTTGCCGGCGCCATGCCGGAAGGCACCCTGGCCGCCGTGCTGGGCGGCGCGGTGACGCTCGATGCCGCGCTCGGCAAGCGTCCCGCCGGCACCATCGCCGTGCTGCCGGGCAGCCCCCAGGCCAATGGCGACCTGCAGTTGCTGAAGCCTTTTCGCACCGTGCTCAGCGATGCCCGCAGCGATGCGGATGGCGGCCTGTCGCAAATGGCCGGCACCGCGCATAACCTCATCGTGGTGCTGCGCGCGGAGCCGGCTTCGATCAAGGCGGCCTACGCCTGCATCAAGCAGCTCAATCACCTGTACGCCTGCCGGCGTTTCCACCTGGTGATCAATGCCGCCGCCGGGGACGCCGCCAATGCGGTGCTGGGCAACCTGGCCCGCACCGCCAGCCATTACCTCGGCGTTGAGGCGAGTCCCGCGGGCAGCTTGCCGCACGATCCGCTGGTTGCGCGCAGCACCGCATTGGGCCGTTGCGTGGTCGAGGCCTTCCCGGCCGCGCCCGCCACCGCCGCATTACGTCGAATTGCCACGGGCATTGCCAGCTGGCCAATGTCCACCGATCCCCGTTCAACCCTGTCGGCGCCGATGGCGCCGTCGGCCACGGCCCTGGCTTAAGCGCCGGGACCTGCAAGCCAGGACTCACGAGAATTCCACCATGTATACGATTCAGGGAAAGCTCGAACAGACTGATACCGTGACGGCGCATGCGTCGCTGGTGCGTCGCATCGCCTTGCAACTGGCGGCCAAGCTGCCTGCCAGCGTGCAGCTCGATGACCTGATCCAGGCCGGCATGATCGGCCTGCTCGACGCCGCCAAGCGCTACGAAGACACCCACGGTGCGCGTTTCGAGACCTACGCCAGCCAGCGCATCCGCGGCGCCATGCTTGACGAGGTTCGCGCCAACGACTGGCAATCGCGCAGCCTGCGCCAGTTCACGCGGCGGATCGAGCGTACCGTGCGCGGCCTGGAGCAAACGTTGGGCCGTGCGCCGCTAGACTCCGAAGTGGCGCAGGAACTGGAGCTGCCGCTCGACGAATACCAGACGCTGCTCAACGAGGTCTATGGCTGCCAGTTGCTGCACTATGAAGACTTCGAGCGCTCCGGCGAAGAAGACTTCCTGGACCGGCACCTGAGCGTGAGCGATGACGGCAACCCGCTGACGGTGCTGATGGAAAGCGGCATGCGCGAAGCGCTGATCCGCGCCATCGAGCGCCTGCCCGAGCGGGAGAAGCTGGTGCTGTCGCTGTGCTATGACCAGGAGCTGAACCTGCGGGAAATCGGCGCGGTGCTGGAAGTGACCGAGTCACGCGTGTGCCAGATCCGTAGCCAGGCGATTACGCGGCTGCGTTCGCAGTTGCGCGGGCTGCTATGAGCCGCTGGCTCAAGCGCCTCGCCGCGGCGACATTAGTTGTGGCGTGCGGCCCGGCACTGGCCGCGCCTGGCGGGCAGTCGCTGCATAGCTGGTCGGCTTCGGTGAACGGGCCTGCGCTGTACGGCAAGGGCTTGCGCACTGTTTCCGCGCCGATTTCGCCGACCGGCTATTTGCCGCAGGCGGAGGGCGCTATCACTACGGTGCGGTGGCGCTATAGTTTTTCGCGTACGCCGCCGAATGAACTGCAGGCTTACCTTTGCAATGCGCAGCGGTGTGTGTTGCTTACGGGGGCTGAGGGGCTGACTGAGGCGTTTAGCGGGGATGATGCTGCCAAGGGCTTTGTGTTTGCTTTTCAGGTGCCGGGGAAGGGGGCGTTGACGCCGGTTTTGATTGGGCTGGCTAATGAGGTTACGGTTGGATTTCGGTGAGGGGGCTGGGGTTGCTTGACCGCAGCTGCAACTGCAACTGCGTAACTGCAACTTCAACTGCAGTTTCACCTCCCCTGCGGGGAGGCGACCTACTTTCTTGTCTCGCCAAGAAAGTAGGCAAAGAAGGCGACCCGGATGCGGCGAAAGACTCCTCG
>NZ_BAAILO010000157.1:0-828 GCF_054589115.1 Cupriavidus sp. 8B
TGCTGATAACTTCACTTCGGCGCGTGCTTCGGCGATCCTCTTTCCCATCTCCAGCGTGATAATCTGCGCATATTCTTCCGCCTTGTCTCGCAGGATGGATGCCGCCTTCGCGATAACCCGCGCACGATCCGCAACGGACCGATGCCGCCAATCCAGTTCAAAAGCACTTTGAGCCGTCGCAATAATGTCCGCGATCTCGTGGTCATTCGCGCTTTCGAACGTCTTGACTAATTTTCCTGTCGCCGGGTTGATTGTCTGGTATTCCATCTAGCGGTCCTCGGTGTGTCAGCAGAACAAAGATGGTTAATCGGATCAGATAGGGCCCGAGCCCCTGAATTTCTCGCCATCCATGCATCGTTGACACATTCTGGAATTGACCCTGCCGGCTGACAATCCCATTGGGAACGGATGCGGCGTTCACTGCTAGTTAACATGACGCCGTCGACACAGTCTCCAGGCACGGATGGGCAGGGCGCGTCGGTCAGTGCGCACGTGGCGTGGTCTGGTGTGACGCGAGCGGCCGCTTTCGGCGTAACCATGACGTGTGCTCAGGCGACCTTTTGGAAGCGGACGCACCGGTGGCAAGCAGTGTGGTCAGACTGAACCAGTGGTCCTGAGTGGCGATTGCGTCGCGGCGCCTCTGCGGTCGCGCGATCGTTGTGACGCCTTGTTGACAGCTACGGCGCAACAAGATGCGGGGAGGCGTCGAATTGCCGGGTTAGAGGTGGTTAGAGCAATCCACCCAAGTTAAGCAGCCCCAAAAAAGCTGCGATTGATCAACGCAAGGTATTGACAGGCAAGGAGATTTGAGCGGCCGCCGCCCTGCTT
>NZ_BAAILO010000158.1:0-270 GCF_054589115.1 Cupriavidus sp. 8B
AACGCGGATCGCCCGAATGCCCCGATTTTTCCGATCTTTCGCGAGGTCATACGCATGGCTCTACCGAACTGTCACCCTCCCCGTCCGCCCTGCCCGCCCAGGAATAGAATTTCGCCGACACCGGCTCCGCGTAGCCCGCGTTAGCCGAATTAATGATCCACCGTGCCGCATTAGCGGAATCGTTGGACATGGACGGAAAATGGCGTTGCTCTTGCACAACGGCAAAAAGCGCCACTGAACGACCGTTTCTCCATATAAATCAATGGTTTA
>NZ_BAAILO010000159.1:0-13967 GCF_054589115.1 Cupriavidus sp. 8B
GTTGCTGACCGCAGGCAAGAAGCCGACCGACAACTTGCCCACCCGATTCCTGACACTTCGCGGTCTGAACGTATAGCCCAGAAAGTCGAACTGACAGATCGGATAGCTTGCGTGCCGGTTGGCCTGCTTGCAGTACACGATTTTGGTCTTTTCCGGATGCAGATCCAGCTTGCATTCGGCCAGCCGCATCTCCAGCCCCTGCTTAAGCCGTCGCGCCTGCGCTTCGCTCTTGCAATGACAGATGACGTCATCAGCATAACGTTCGAATGGCACGTCCGGGTGATGCTTCCGCATCCACCGGTCGAACGCATAGTGGAGAAACAGGTTAGCCAGCACCGGACTGACGACACCGCCTGACCTCGACATCAAGAACTTCTTCGGCAGTATCGATTGGGAATTGATGATGCGAGCGGTGCGTCGCCACGCGGATTGCGCGTGGGTGCTGCTGTATATCGAGCGCTGGCTCAAGGCGCCCGTGCAAATGCCTGACGGGACCGTGGTGCACCCGGACAAGGGCACGCCGCACGGTTTTGCCTTATCCATGCGGGTCCTCCCCTTGCGGGTTGCCCGCAGCATAAAGCCAGACGATGACGCCCCTTCGGTCCAGCCCCATTACAGGACCTTCAACCCTACTACGGACGTCTCCGCCCCTGTGCCCCGCATCGGTACTCTCATCCTTGCGGAGGCCTTCCGCTTGGATTTCTCCCTTCGCATCGAGACGACAGGTTCCCAAGTTCCTTATCGAAGCCTGAATCAAAGTCACGCCACCTTTATGCCGGATGCCGATTGGGCCGTCAGCAGGCATCGCCCAAACTTGTCCCGGGGCGTGCAATCCCCCCGGTTTTGACATCGATTATGATTTTTACGACACGTCATCAGCGGTTCACTCACGTTCGTCTCTTTGACTCCCACCTGCCGGGGTTGCCCCCGACTTTTCCAACAACGCTCACCACGAGGGCTCTTTACCCACAGCTTGTGGCGGTTTGAAGCCTGCTCCTGCAAGCCGACTTCGAGGGGCCGTCCCTCATCTTCGATAAAGCATCGCAAGCATCGGTCATCTGATGCTCACGTTCTTGGCACACATTGCACCGAAATCAAAGCGCCCCCTGCTTCCGCATGTATCGCCAGCTTTCTCCGAGCCTTCGAGCGCTTGCTCACAGCGCAGTGGCGACTGGATACGCGACATATAGCGCAAGAATTTCTCGTTGGTAGAGAGCCCCCGACGGCATTCGTCCTGGAGCTGCTAGCGGAGCTCCACACTGGTTTGGGCCAGCACCTCAGCGCTCCTCTCAAGCATGGCGGCTTTCTGAAGCAGGTGAACCGCATCTTCCAGCGATACCTTCGTGTCTGCACCCAAGCGCTGCACCTGCAATTGCGCGCGCAGCACCGCCGCTCCGTGGCGCAAAGCCTCGATGCATGCTGTTGCCCATTGAACCGGTTTCCCAACCGAGTCACTTCGCAGCGAAAATTGGTTCTGCGTCCCCGATACCGCGAGAGTTTGGTGCATATTAGCCCCCCCAGAATTGCACGGTCCCGTTTCGTCTAGCACGCTGACGAACGAGCCCTTCTTATATGGCCGCCAACTGCGGCCCTCGGACTTGCCGGTCCAGCCCCCCCGGCAAGTCATCATGAAAATCGACTGCGCATTGAAGCGAAACTCCATGACACTGCGATGTCATCTGTGCGCCAACCGGCTGATTTGGAAGCAATTCCGGGTAAACCTTGACCCGAGTTAACGCTTCCTCTGGTCCTTCCCTTGCTTGGTTACCCGGTGAACCACCAATCCTCCGTCGACAACGGGACGATTCCCGTGCTGCAGCAACGCGGGTTGGAAACGGAGGCTGGGCTGGGAGCCGGCATGGCGGAAAAGCGACGAAATCAATCCTCAGGCTACCGCCAGTTGAGGGTGCGCTTGCTGCGGCATTACGGTATTACGACCAGCCGCCTTTGCTTCATAAAGCCGCTGGTCGGCAAGGTGCACGAGCTGGTCGGCCGTATCACTAGGCATGGCATTGCCGTCAAAAACGGCGACGCCAATGCTTACGCTTAGTCTTCCGCTTGGGCTGGTGAAGTTCGCTTGGTCAGTTGCAAGTACCGCAGAACGAATCTTCTCCGCTACTTGAACCGCAACCCGCAGGTCTGTATTCGGGAGCAGCACGCAAAACTCTTCGCCACCATAGCGCCCGACGAAGTCGCCTGGACGACAGATGTTCTCAACAATACAGCGAGCGATGGTTCTTAGCGCCCTGTCTCCGGTAGCGTGCCCATAATGGTCGTTGAAGCTTTTGAAGTTATCGGCATCTACCATCAGCGCCGAGAGGCCCTGCTTATTCCTGCTCGCACGTCGCCACTCAGCATCAAGGGTCGAATCAAGAAGACGGCGCGTGCCCACCCCCGTTAGGCTGTCGGTATTGGCGAGTAGATGGAGTTGCTGTTCCATCCCGAGCCGCTTGCGAAACTGATTCGCGAACATCACCGACATCATGACGATGAGAAAATCGAGCACCGCCACAACGCTGCCAATGGCCCAAGCGCGCCGTTTCCACTCGGCGTAGATATCATCGGTGGCGAGCCCCACGACGACTATTAACGGATATTCACCGATATGCTTGAAACTGTACAGGCGTTGGGCACCATCCAGCGCTGCAGTACCAATGTAACAGCCTCGCTCAGCTTGAATAAGCGGCTTGAATGACGAGACGCCTGCAATGCTTTGACCGATATCCCTCTGGTTGTAGGGACGTCGCATCAGAACCGTTCCGTCGGGTCGCACCAACGTGAGGGAGCCGTGGTCGCCAAGAGTCATCCCATCAAACAGGCGATGGAAGTAGTTCAGCCGAAGTGTCCCGACAACGATGCCTGCAAATTGGCCTTGGCTATCCGTCAGCCGTTGGCTTAGTCCAATCGACGTGTCCGTCTTCGTTAGATGCGGTGAGAACGGTTTGCTGATGAAGAGGCCGGCATCGGCCGACCGCTGTTGAACCGTGAAGTAATCACGGTCACTGAGGTTGAGCTTTCTCGGCGGAACCGAGCGAGAATCAATGACGACCTCGCCCGCCGTGTTCGTGACCAAGAGTGAGCCCATATCCTGGGCGTTGGTTGACCTGTCGAAGAGGACACGCTGCCGAATCTGTGACGGCAGTCGCAATGTGGCCGGGTCGTTGACGCCATCAATGACGGCCTGTATCGACAGTTCGTAGACCTCGATGTTGCGTTCGATATCACGCTGCAGAATCAGAGAGAGATTCTCCGCTGCGTCGCGGGCTCGTGCGAACGCGTCCAAGCGCATTTGGTAAAGCGCGACGGCAGTAATGCACGCCAGGGTTACGGCGGCCGCAAGTGCCCCTGCGACAAAAAGAGTTGGGCGCGCAAGAAAGGCCGCTGCAAACTTCGTCAGCGCCACACCGACTCTACCAATAACAATGTAATCTCGCCTTAATTGTGCGCCGTCACGCACACTCAAAGGAGGCTCGTGGAATGCTCGGAGCACGTTTGTGCCGATTTTAATGGCATATCCGGGACCATCTTGCGGCAAAGCGATTCAATCCCCTGGCGGCTCCTTTCGAGGCACTTCGCCGTTGCGATTTGGCAACTATTCTACTATTTTGGAAATATAAAAACTAAAAGACGAACTTGCGCCACTTGCGGCACTTGCCTCCGCCTAGGTTGGAGGCCTACCGACTATTGGTGCAGGCTGGGTCAGTGGGCATGTCAGCTGGACACATCGCCGAGGCAACCGAGACCCCGCCATCCTCGCTCTCCTTTCACCTGAAAGAGCTGGCGCACGCCGGTCTGGTTACACTGAGACAGGAAAGCAGGTTCGTTATTTACTCGGCCAACTACGCGACCGTGAGCGGACTCATCGCATTCCTGACCGAGAACTGCTGCCAAGGTGAGCCCTGCGCCGTAGCACCGGCTAATGATTGCACTGCCTGCGGAGATGTGGCCGCGCGCCGTGGCAAGGCTGGGCAACGCGAGCTCAGCTGACAATGACGATTTGCCAGCTACGCGACCTAACAGTTCTGGTACTCCCTGGTTACTTCTTGCTGGGCAGCTCGCAACTCAGCAGGCCACGTGCTCTCGATATAGGCAAACACGGCGGCAACGTCCATGTCCGACAATGTGGATTTGAAAGCCGGGGCGTCGTGCCATCTGGCTCGCCTTGTCATCTTCACCTGCACTTGCACTCGAAGAGAGAAATCACAATTGCACGAAATTGCGACAGCGGTTAGCGTATGGCACTACTGCACCGCAACAAAGGCGGGTGCGCGCCATTGAAGTGAAGGAGGGAGCACCGTGACGACAGCATGCGCCAAGAGCAGAACTGAAGCGCTGCGCCTTCTCGACACCAGCGGGATAACTTTGCTCGACCTGGACTATGAGTCTGCCTGGCAAGACGCGATCGAGCTCGGCCGGCTTGGCGACAAGCGCGGAATACGCGTTGAGTATCGCGGGCACGAAAATATTGCCGTCAACTCGCCAGCGGCTTTGGTCGCCGGTCTGTCGCGGCCCAAAGCGACGTTCCGGCAGCGGAATCTGTACTGTCAGTTCGATTTGGAAAAACTGACGGCTGAGGAGCTAGCTACGTTGGAAGCGAAGGCAAGCAGCCTTGGGGACTACATTCTCGCTGGGCGACTGCTACGAGATGTCGATGCCGTCTGGGTTGAATAACGTCGACTAATCGCACGAGCCTTTACAGAAGCCCGGCAGATGCATTCCTCGTGCCCCGGGGCGTTTTCCCTGTTCGCCGACCGTTCTGTTGAGGCGTTACGAGCGCACCCACCAAACCTCTATTTGCGACCAAAAGAACCTCAGTAATCGCACCTCTCTCTAGCCAGCGACTCCCTCGTAAAGCCATGACTCACGCGCAACTGATGCTCGACCGCAATCACCTGGTCCTGGCACGCAAACAACAAGTCGTCCCTGAACTTCTGCGACGCGCCCTTGATTCGTTCAGCTTCATACGAAGTCTGCCGCGCACGACAACGCAGATATAACAACGTCGCCTTGGGAGCAAGTCTAAGTTCAGCCTTGTCGAGAGGCTTACATTCGACATAGTACTGGGCGAAGCTGCCCTGGCTTGCTAGCAATGCCGAGAAAAGCAAAAATGAAGAACAAAGACGCGACATGAACATGCAACACTTGAATACTGGTCCAGCATACCCGCTTTCGCAGGCTGCAGCGTGCCAAAGAGAGCTACTTGCTTGCGCCATCAGACCCCGTGAAACGGCGTTTCCGCGTGACAGCAACACCTTCCTTCGACTCACCGCCGAAACTCGTACGCCCTTCGGGGCGAGTGCCTGAACTCGGCTGACGGACACCGGTCGGCGCCTGGATGGTCGATATTGCGCTCTTGTAGACAATTTGCATGCCGCCGGCCCCGCTGAGCATCACCACGAACTGGTCGAATGACGCGATTGAACCGGTCAGCTTGATTCCGTTGACTAGGTAAACCTCGACACGCTTCCGCTCTTTGCGTGCTGTGTTCAAGAAATCGTTTTGCGGATTAACGGGGATAGGTTGCATTGCTTAGCTCAGATTGAGGGCAGTTGCCATCACTGCTGGAGTGAACGCCTGCTATCCTCACAGGGTAGGCAGGAGTTCGAAAGAGTGGCATCGCTGGCACGATGGTGATGATGATTTGAAACTGGAGTACATTGTCACCGGACCACAGACCATTGCTACGTCTAACGTCGTCCGACTGCCGACACGGATATGGGTAACATCCAGCCGACTCCTGCCACAGCAGCACCGCATTTTTTGGTGACGCAAACGTACGAGTGCTAATCCGTATCACCTCGAAGAATTCTGATGCGTGATATCAACGACTTCGACATTCTGGTCCTCCCTGGCTCCCACAATTCTGGACCTGACCACTGGCAAACGCACTGGGAAACTGCCTTCGCCAATATGCGCCGTGTGGAGCAGAACGATTGGGACGCGCCCTTCTACTCTGATTGGTCGTTTCGCCTCTCGGAGGCGGTCAACTCCTGTAGTCGACCTGTCCTCCTTGTCGCGCATAGTTTGGGGACAGCGCTAGTTACGCGCTGGTCGCACCAAGCAGATACTACGGTTGTGGCGGGAGCATTCCTAGTCGCACCGTCTGATATAGACCGACTTGCGCAAACGCCGGAGTATCCTGCGCGCGGCTTCGAACCCATCATCATGAAGCAGCTTCCGTTCCCCTCCGTCGTTCTCGCCAGCCGTAACGACGACCGAGTCGACTTCGGCCGCGCCGAAGCCTTCGCCTCAGCTTGGGGCTCAGGCCTCATCGACGTCGGTGCTCAAGGGCATATCGGCTCGCGTGCGAAGCTCGGTCTTTGGCCGCAGGGACTCATCTGGTTCGGCCAGTTCATCGCCTCAATCAACTAGCCGAGTCCCAGTTAGGGCCGGCGCAAGAGCGCCACCGTCCTTAGCAGAAAGCTGCGGATAGCTTTGCCGCATTCTTGCCCCGGGTGGCCGTTGGCATATTTCAATGCCCAAGTCTTGAACAGTAACGGTAGGGGGGCGGAAGAGAAAGCCATACCGCGTCTAGGACGTAGTTTTAGCTTTTAGCCTCCATAACAATTGGCGTTGCGCCACTTACCCCGACCTGAAAGAGGGGGGCTTGCGCGGCGCTATTTCTGTGTCAATGATGCCCTGACTCGCCCCCGCGGATACGCGTAGTAAACACGCAATGGTTGTTACCCATGCTGAAGGTGTATCAATGCTGAAACAGTTTTAGTTGGCTTTCCCCTGCCGCCAACGTCCAGGCCTCGCATTTCGTATAGAAAAACCAAAGGAAACAATGAATTACCCGGATTGGCACGGTGATTGCTTGGCGAAAAATCCGAGCAAATGCGTGCTTAAAGAAATGTGCAACTCCGGTGTGAGGCTGTCGGAAGGTGCTTCCCCGTGTACTGGGCACAGTCAAACTTTCTGGCGCAGACAGTCAGGGCATCTCCCATCTCGAAGGATTTGAATATGAAGAAACTTCTACCCCTTCCTTTCGTTCCGTTTTGTGCCGCAAGCAGCCCACTGGCCGTCGAAAATAACACCGAGACACGTGACGGCTTCGCCGTCGGAGAACCATCATGAAGAAGCTGACTGTCTCCTAATGGCAATCGCAATAACGTCTGTGGCCTTGGCACAGACCACGCCGCCACAAATCTCACCCCCATCGGGTATTTCGCCACAGCAAGGCCTTGGCACCCCCCAGGCGATGGGCCATCAGGTACCGCCGGGTCTGACTAACGGTACCGCAACCGTGCCACCCCAGGCTTCGCCCTCTCCCTCTTTCCCCGGCATTATTGGTGGGGGCGTTTATGGCGCATATGGCGGTACGTCCGCCAATGCCCCGTCGGGGACGAACCCAGGAAATTTCAGTTCGTCTCACCAGTAACCTTGCTAGGGTCCAGCCCTTCCTCAGCCCTCCCACGGCGGGGAGGGCCGAGGAAGTACTCGTGCACCTCGCCGAGCAGGTCCGTTATCGGCCTAAAACGTCGGGCATTGGCGACGATGGAAATTGTGCGGCTTGGGAGTCAAGTGCGGCGAATTTGCAACTTTTGCGGACGCCCAAGAAAGGAGTTGCGCAACTTGCATTGCGTTTGCTACTCTTCGCCCCGTCATAACTACGGATTCATTTCCATGGGCAGTTGTTCTAGTTGGCCCTCGGCCAAACTCTGAACGGCTAGGCAAGTCCAGGCGATTCCTCGCCACTGCCCTAGCCGATACCGGCGAGTAGTGGCTTCTTGTGCGGGTTCTCCGCGCGAGCCATTCCCACTTAGCGTTGTTTGACCCAGGCAGCCGCCACTGGATGCGTTCGTGCGCGCCCGGCAGGTATATGGCCGCCCATGCCTACGCAGGCCATAGAAGCCCGCGGGGGAGAAATCATGCTGTTCACTCCAAAGGTGCCTCACATCACTTTGGGCCAACGTCCGTGTCTCTGGCAGACCAAGCGGGCACGCCAGGTCGTGGCGTTGTTGTTCGCCCTGGCGCTGGCACCAGTTGGCCAATCGCGCGCCCAAGAGGCAAACGGTGACGAAGCGGCGTTGCCGTTCAATGGACAGGCCGACCGTTTCGCCTTCCATGGCCAGACCACCTATGTCTGGCAGCGCAAGCCCGCATTTTCCGCCGCTTACAGCGGTGACAACAGCCTGCGCGCCGAGCGGGAGAAGAGCTATTCGTTCTCGGCTACGCTGGACCTTGGTGCGCGCCTGTGGAAAGGCGCCGAGTTCCATTTCAACCCGGAAGTCACCCAAGGGGTGCCGTTTTCCGGACTACATGGCTTGGGCGGCCTGACCAACGGAGAACTCGCCAAGGTCTCGAGCACCAACCCGACCATCTACCGCGCACGTGCGTTCCTGCGCCAGACAATCGGTCTGGGCGGCGACACGGAGACAGTCGACGCCGACTTCAATCAATTCGCCGGCGTGGTCGACAAACGGCGCGTTGTCATCACGGCCGGCAACTTCCCAGTGCTGGACGTGTTCGACGCGGTGGAGTACTCCCACGACGCTCGCACCCAGTTCATGAACTGGTCCTTCATGACCCACGGCTCGTTCGACTATCCAGCCGATGCACGTGGCTACAACTGGGGACTGGCCATCGAGTACATCGGGGAAGGCTGGGCGGTCCGGGCCGGGCGTTTCCTACAGCCCATCGAGTCAAATGGACTGCAACTGGATACCCGTCTGTTCGAGCACTATGGAGACATGGTGGAACTGGAAAAGAGCTACACCGTGTACGGCCAGGAAGGCAAGGTGCGGCTACTTGGCTGGCGCAACAAGGCCAAGATGGGACGGTTCAGTGACGCCATTGCCCTCGCTCAGTCAAGCGGTGACACCCCGGACGTGGGTCTGGTCCGGCAGGAACACGCCAAGGTTGGCATCGGCTTGAGCTTCGAGCAGAAAGCCGGCCGTGACCTGGGCCTGTTCGCCCGCCTGAACTGGTCCGATGACAAGACCGAAACCTACGCCTTCACGGAAATCGGCCGCAGCGTTTCCGCTGGCGGTCTGCTGACGGGTACAGCCTGGGGCCGTCCGAACGACATCCTGGGCGTCGCCATGGCGCTCAACATGCTCGGGGCTAACCATCGAGCCTACCTGGCCGCCGGCGGCAGCGGCGCATTCCTCGGGGATGGCGCACTGAACTATGGTCATGAGCGAGTTCTCGAGGTGTTTTACAGCTTCCAGTCGTTCAAGGGCGTGACGCTGAGCCCCGATTTTCAGCTCATCCAGAACCCCGGCTACAACCGTGACCGCGGGCCAGCGAAATTCATCGGCATGCGTTTTCATGGGGAATTTTGAGACCCTATAGACGTCAAAAGTTCAGTGCGGGTTCGCGCTCCTTCAGGCGACCCGGGCTTGGCATTGGTGCCGAAATAGGAAATCAAGTGGACAGTTGTTCTAGTCGACCTTTGTATCGTTTCTAGGCAAGCCATCAGTCGTTCTCCGACCGCTGTCTTGCCTGACAGGTAAGGCAGCGGTGTCATCAGGCCATTCGGCCAGCTCCGCTCCTTTGTGTTATTCCGCCAGAACCGTCTGGCGCTGTGCTGCCCTGCGAACCGCGCTACAGGGCGGCGAGGAGTCAAGCATGCGCAAAATCACCCCCCCCATCCGGCCGGATGACCGCCCTCACCGCACGGCTGGCATCCCCATTCCTCCGCCAGATTGAGCCAGGCACCTCCAGCATGGCGCCCAAAGGTCCGGATTCGCGCAATCCAGCCGCACACGCGCCACAGACCAACCGGGAATTTGCTAACGCCGCCATTCGGGCGTGCCGGACGCTCTGGTAACTGTCCTTGCGAGCCCGGTGCTGGCATCACCCATAAGCACTTGCATAAGTTTGGAGGAGAACAAAATGGCCAACTTCACAACCGAGATGGCTGCCCCGCCACAGCAAAGAGTGCTCGATGAGGCGCGCGTCGGCGACATTCGTGGCGCGCTGGGGACAATTGCCCAGCACGACACCGGCCCTCGCAATGGATGGCGCCACAGATTCAGTACCCTACTCGCCATTCTGGGCCCCGGGCTCATCGTCATGGTAGGGGACAATGACGCAGGCGCCTTCGGCACCTACACACAAGCGGGGCAAAACTATGGCACGACACTGCTGTGGACGCTCCTGTTGTTGATACCCGTGCTCTACGTCAATCAGGAGATGGTGGTCCGACTGGGCGCCGTGGCCGGGGTGGGTCATGCGCGCCTCATCTTCGAGCGCTTTGGCAAGCTATGGGGCAGCTTCAGCGTCATCGACCTGTTTCTTGTCAACGCGCTGACGCTGGTGACCGAGTTCATCGGTATCAGCCTTGCGCTGGAGTACCTGGGCATCCCCCGCCACCGGGGCGTGTGCGCTTCGGCGCTGCTTGTGATGCTGGCCGCCTCGACTGGAGATTTCCGGCGCTTTGAGCGGTTCGCCATGGGACTCGTCGCGGGGAGCCTCACACTGATTCCTGTCTTCCTGCTTGCACATCCGCCCCTGGGCCAGGTCGCCCGGGACTTCTTCGTCCCCGCAATGCCTGCGCAAGCGCCATTGAGCGAGGTCATGTTGCTCATCATCGCCATCGTCGGCACCACAGTGGCGCCATGGCAACTCTTCTTTCAGCAGAGCTACGTCATCGACAAGCGAATTACCACACGCTTCATTCGCTATGAGAAGGCCGACCTCTGGCTGGGCATCGCGCTCGTCATTGCCGGCGCAGTGGCCATGATTGCCTTCAGCGCCGAGGCGTTTCACGGTACGGTGGAATTTGGCAACTACACCGATGCGCTTGGCACGGCGGTCGGGCTTGAGAAGCATTCGGGACGGTTGACCGGCGTCTTGTTCGCCATCGCGTTGCTGGATGCGAGCATCATTGGCGCCTGCGCCGTCTCCCTGTCAACGGCGTATGCGCTGGGGGATGTCTTTGCCGTGCGCCATTCTCTGCACCGCAAGCCAACTGAAGCCAAGGGCTTCTACGCGGTCTACTTCGGGCTGACCATGCTGGCAGCCGGACTCGTATTGACGCCAGGCGTGCCGTTAGGCCTGCTCACCAACGCGGTCCAGTCCTTGGCCGGCATTCTCCTGCCTAGCGCCACGGTGTTCCTGCTGTTGCTTTGTAATGACAAGGCTGTGCTTGGACCGTGGGTAAATGGCCGCTGGACAAACCTGTTCACAGGAACGGTGGTGGCAGGTCTGGTCATGCTCTCCATCATCCTGACGGCATCGGTGCTCTTCCCGCACATGGGCGAGCGAGAGATTCTTGGCACCCTGCTGGGCGGAACGGTCCTCGCGCTGGCCGCCTCGTTCTTCGTGAAGCGCTATGAGACGCGCCGCCTTCCCACGCCGCTACCATCCACGCCGCCATCGGTGGACGACAAGGCGGGTTGGACAATGCCCCCTCTTGCCGAGCTGCCAGTGCTGAAACTTACCCTGCTGAATCGCGTATGGATGCTGGTCTTGCGGGGCTATCTGATGGTCGCGGCTGGGCTGGTACTTGTTCGCATTGTCACGCTGGTAGCAGCCGGCCATTGAATGATTGCGGCTATAGATGAAAGCGCATCCTCGCTCTGCCTGCAGTGACGCGGGTTAGGGCGAGTCGACTCGATGAAGGGAGTCTCCTGCGAATGCGGATCGTCCACCGTGCCGTCGCCCTCGTAACTAGCATCGAATGTCTTGCGCAGTCTGGTCAAATACGCATCCTTCAGGCGCTGCATCAGGATGTTAAGGTGGCTCGGCGACAGCCACGCTAGCTCGGCCAATAGGGGCCAGATAGCCTCCAGGCCATGCTGGTGATATTGCGCCTCGGTCATCCAGCGTTGGTGGAATGCGGCGCCACGATTAAACCCGCGCGACTGCCTCTTGTGCCCTGATCCAGTCTGCGGCTCTAATCCATAGCAGTGCGGCATGGGCATCGCCCTGCCGACGATGGCATCCCTCCATCGCCGGAGAAAGTGTTCATCGCGTCTTTCCGTTTCGGCGCGGTCTCGTTGTCTGATCGCCAAATCGGCCTTTCGGTAAACTTTTTCTGCCGAGATACGCAAACCTCCCAAAATGGGAGTAAAATCCTCCCAAAATGGGAGAGTCAAAGGATGCGGATCATTGCGCGGCGGACGCTGCGAGAGTTTTGGGAGAGCGACCCCGCGTATGCGGATGCGATATCGCCCCTCACGGAGTGGTATCGCCACATGGAAAAAGTTACCTATGAGACACCGCAGGATCTAAAGGCCGAACTACGGACATCCAGCATCCTCAAGGGTGGTCGCGTGGTGTTCAATATCGCCGGGAACAAGTATCGCGTGATCCTGGCCATCGACTATGAACGCCAGATCGGGTGGGTCCGTTTCGTTGGCACCCATGCCCAATACGACAAAGTTGACGCGGAGAGCGTGTGATGGATATCAAGCCCATTCGTACCGAACAAGACTATGACACCGCCATGGAGCGCATCGGCCAGCTATGGGGCGCGCCGGTCGGCTCGCCCGATGGCGATGAGCTGGAAGTCTTGTCGATCCTCGTGGAACGCTACGAGGAAGAGCATTACCCTATTCCGCCATCTGATCCAGTCGAGGCCATCAAGTTTCGGTTGGATCAGCAGGGCCTGACCACGCGCGATCTTGAGCCGTTCATTGGCTCCAGTGGCCGCGTGTCTGAGGTACTGAACCGCAAGCGCAAGCTCAGCCTGAGCATGGTCAAGCGCTTGCACGATGGCCTGCACATCCCTTACGAAAGCCTGCTGTCGTAAGCACGCGGGCACCAGGCAAATGGCAGAGGCGCCGAACGAGGGCAATTTGCAGTGAGTATTGCCGGCTACGGCGGCAAGCCCCACCTTGCTTTGCGTGCTCGATGAGCAGACGAACGTGCTGGTGGTCGGCAAGGAAGTGGCCTTTCGCGAGAGGCGGCCCGAGGGGTTCGCTCTGGTCGGACGGATGTTCGCCGCGGATGGACGAGCCTGAGCGGCGGGTGACCGGGGCGAGACCGGCATAGGCGGCAAGATGCGCGGCCGAAGCGAAGGCTTTGTGCGCGACCTCAGTGAGGAGTCTGGCGGCGGTCCTGACGCCCGGCATGCTGGTCAGGACCGGCCAGAGAGGGTGTGTCTGTACCAGGAGACCGCGCCAAACCGGGGGCTGACTAAGCGGCAAGGCGATGGTTTCCTTCGCCAGCGATGGAGGGATACCATCGTTCAACGTAAGACCGGAGTTGGTCATTGAGCACGGCCGTCCGGATTTGCAGCAGGTTGTGCGCGTGCCGAGGCCGCCAGGCCATCTGCTGCCGTTTGACGAACCGCTTGCTGACCACTTGGTTGACGGCTGACTCGACAAAACCCGATGCAATGGGCTCCCCATGCCGATAGCGGTCACCGTAGTTCACGATGAAGTGCCGGTTGTTGTCCAGGTAGACGATGAACTCCTCGAGTTTGCCGAGGAGTTTGGCCTCTTCGGGGCTGGCCTCAGCTTCCAGATCCCAGCCGAGGCTTTCCAATCGGCGCAACGCTGGATAGGGGCAGCCGTGCCACAGGTGCCACTTGGCGCCATGCAACGCCTTGATCAATGTCGCGTTGCTCGGGCCGTCGCTGCGTGCCGGGCGGCCCTTGATCATCTGTTCGAGGTTCTGTACCCGCATGGCGATGTGGAACCAATCGAGAACGTACTCATCGCGGTCACCAAAGCCGAGCTGCGCAAACCGTACGGTATCGCCTCCATCCGACAGAAAGGTCACCGGTTGACTAGGTTGCACACCTTCACGTAGCAGGAAATGTGTGCCAAGAACGTGAGCATCAGCTGACCGATGTTCGCGATGCTTTACTGAAGATGAGGGACGGCCCCTCGAAGTCGGCTTGCAGGAGCCGGCTTCAAACCGCCACAAGCTGCGTGGGTAAAGAGCCCTCGTGGTGAGCGTTGTTGGAAAAGTTGGGGGAGAACCCCGGCAGGTGGGAGTCAAAGAGACGAACGCGAGTGAACCGCTGATGACGTGTCGTAATCGTGATAATCGATGTCAAAACCGGGGGG